>JADFZP010000103.1 GCA_015232485.1 Alphaproteobacteria bacterium | reverse complement strand
GTCAGCCCAGCAGGACGTCGGCGGCGGTCAGGCGAACGCCGTCGGGCAGGGTGGCCATGATGGTGTAGCCCGCCTCGGCCCCGTTGCCGTCCCAATACAGGGAACCCGACCCGTCGAGGATCAGGCAGGGGTCGCCCGCGCCGCCGCCGCCGTCATAGGGGCGGTCGAGCAGCAGCAGGGTGCGGCCCAGTTCGATGCCGTCCAGGCCGAAGGCGTCGCCGTCGAAGACCAGGCGGTCGATGCCCGAGGCGAAGTCGGTCAGGCGGTCTCCACCCTCGGCGGGCGCGGCGTAGATGAACAGATCGGCCCCGCCGCCGCCGGTCAGCACGTCCTTGCCCAGCCCGCCGGTCAGGCGGTTGGCCGCGCCATCGCCGGTCAGTATGTCGGCGTAGTTGCCGCCCACCAGATTGTCGATGGCTTTGAGCACGTCGCCCTCGGCATGGCCGCCCTTGCCCAGGCCGGTGGCCAGGCTGACCGTGACGGCGCCCGAGCGGGCATAGCTCGCGGTGTCGTCCCCCCCGCCGCCCTCGATGGTGTCGGCGCCGCCCAGCCCAGCCAGCACGTTGTTCCCGGCATTGCCGAACAGATGGTTGGCCTGGGCGTTGCCAGTGCCTTCGAGGTGGGCCGTCTCCGCCAAGACCAGGACCTCGACGTTGCCCGGCAGGGCGAAGTCGATCGTCGAAGACACCGTGTCTTGCCCCATGTCGGGGCTCTCGCGCACCTGGTCGCCGGCCGAGTCGACCCGATACAGGTCGTTGCCGGCCCCGCCGCGCAGCAGGGTGTCGGTGGCGCCGCCGCCGTTCAGGATGTCGTCGCCGCTGGTCCCTTCGCCGCCGTCGATGTCCGGTCCGGCGATGTAGGTGGTGCCGCCGACCACGCGAATGTCGGCGGCGTTGACGGTGCCGGCCGCCAGCTTGGCGATCTTGGTGTAGCCGGCCGCCGAGCCGTTCGCGTCCCAATAAAGGGTGCGCGACGAGTCCAGCACGAACGACGGCGCCCCGGCCTTGAAGGCCGCCGCGGTGCCGTTGGTTCCCGTGTACAGGGTGGAGATTTTCGAGAGCGCCCCGGCCGACAGCGTGCCCGAGGGCAGCCCGAAGGCGCCGCCGTCGAATTGCAGCCGGTCGGCGCCGGTGGCGAAGTCCTTCAACAGGTCGCCGCCCTCGGCGGGCGCGTTCCAGACGAAGGTGTCGTCGCCCGCTCCGCCGGCCAGGGTGTCGACGCCCGCCCCGCCCTTCAGAACATTGCCCACTGCGTTGCCGGTGATCGAATCGGCGCCGGTGCCGCCGGTGGCGTTCTCGATGATCACCCCGTGCGCTATGGCGATGTTGTTGAGCGCCAGACCGCCGGTCTTGGTGGCGCCGACCGAGCTGAACGTGCCGGGATCGAGATTGATGATGGCGCGTTTCGACTGAAGCGAGGCGTCGATCACGTCGGTGCCGCCGCCGTCCCAGATGGTCTTGACCACGCTGGCGTTGGTCGCCCATTTATAGGCCGTGGCGTCCGAGGCGGTGGCGGTGTCCTTGCCGTAAAGATACTGCGCGGCGGCCACGTCGAACAGCATCGGCGACGAGGCGTTGGTGCCGCCCATCGTGGGATGGTTCTTGTAGGCCATCACGGTGAACTGGTTGTTGTCCTCGGCCGATGGCAGGAAGGGGCCATTGTCATACGAGGTGTAGCTTCCGCTGTGCTTCAAGCCCAGCGCGTGGCCGATTTCGTGCAGCAGGACGCGATAGCCGAACGAGCCTTCGGCGTAGGTCAGGTTGGCCTTGGCGTTCATGTAGACGTCGGCGCTGGTCAGGCGGGCGCCGCTGTTCCACCAGTGGGTCATCCCCGAAGTGCCACCAAGATCGACATTGCCGAATTCGATCTGGCCGCCGCTCGACACCTCCTTGAACGAGATGTTGGAAATTGCCGCATACTGGGCGAGCGCCTGGCGCGCCGCGGCCTTTTCGCCGTCGTTGAAGGCGTCGAAGCCGCCGTATTTGCCGGGGTTGCTGTTCATGAAGCTGTAGCTGACCGTGACGGGCGAGCCCAGCGCGCCGGCCGCGTTCCAGCGCAAGCCCGAGGGCGTCAGCAGGGCGTCGACGTAGTAGTTGGGGCCGGCGGCCGAACCGCCGCCGCTCAAGGCGATGTCCAGGGTTCCGTCGAGCGCGGCTTGGCCGGCCACCAGGTCCGCCGTAGTCTGGCCGCAACACAAGGGGCAGCCGCAGAAGTTACCGGGGGTCGATTGGGTCACCGTTCGTCCTCTTCCGCAGTTGGTTCGCCGCGAAAGGGTGGAGTGACCCATTTAAGCCGAGGTTAAGCCGACCGGGATAGGGCAATATCCCTAGTGGGAACAACGAGGTGCGAAAGAGGTACCTCGAATGGGGTAGTCAGCGGGAGTGGAAGCATGCGTCACGAAATGGAAGCATTGGTCGCATCGATCGCCAAGGCGCTGGAGATGACGGACGCCGACGCGGCGAAAGCCGTCGAGGACGGCCGGGTGGCGCTGGAGATGCTGAGCGACGAGAACGGCCGCAACTATGTGCGCGTCACCCACCAGGGCAAGAGCGCCCGCATTTATCAGGGCGCCATCCTGCACGGCGACTGACGGCCGGGTTCCCTCAAGGGGGATCGCTACGGAAGCGCTCCATCCGCTCGGGCGAGCGGAAGCGCACGCCGCCATGGACGTGGCCCTCGATCTCGTCGACGGGGCCGCCGGGGCGGGTGGGGCGTGGCGCGAAACGGCTGCGGCTCAGTACCCGGTCGTAGAGGACCAGCGCCCCCGCCACCGCCAGATTGACGCAGAAGCGGGTGGGAATGCGCACCACATGGTCGCAGCGCGCCAGCATCTCGGGCGTCAGGCTGCCGCGCTCGCGGCCCAGCACATAGGCGGCGGTGGCGGGGTGGTGGAAGGACGGCAGTTCGACCGAGTCGTCCAGCAGTTCCACCCCGACCAGCTTGCAGCCCAGCGGCAGCATCATGCCGGCCACATTCGGGAACGCGTAGAACGGCACCTGCGCGGCGGCGTTCGAGGTGTCGGCGACGGCGGTCGCGGCCCGGCTGTAATCGGCGCCCACCGTGAACACGAAGCCGGCGTCGAAGGCATGCGCCGTGCGCATCAAGGCGCCCACATTGGCCGCCTTGCTGACCCCCTCAACACCGATGCCGAAATAGCCGCGCATCGCCGCATGATGGCCCGATCTTGACCGGGCGTCCACAATCGTCAGCCCCCTTGGCCGCGGTCGCCCGGGCGGCGGGAAACCGCTTGCCCGGCGAGCGCGTTCCTGGCAGGACCAAGGGCCCGCCCGCCAGGAGATCGACCATGCGCGCCATCGTCTGTCCCGCCTTCGGTGATTTGTCGGTCCTGACGCCGGCCGAGATCGCGCCGCCGGTCGCCGGCCCCGGCCAAGTGCGCATCGCGGTGCGCGCCGCCGGGGTCAATTTCGCCGACCAGCTTTTGATCGCCGGCACCTACCAGGAACGCCATGCGCCGCCCTTCGTGCCCGGCTTCGAGGTGGCCGGCGAAATCCTCGAATGCGGCGAGGGCGTCGAGGGCTTGGCGCCCGGCGACCGCGTGATGGCCATGCAGGGGGTGGGCGGCTGGGCCGAACAGACGGTCGCCGCCGCCGCCGACGTGTTGAGGATTCCCGACGCGATGTCCTTCGAGATGGCGGCCGCCTTCCCGGTGGCCTACGGCACCTCGCATCTGGGGCTGCTCGACCGCGCGCGCCTGACGGCGGGCGAGGTGCTGCTGGTGCACGGCGCGGCCGGCGGGGTGGGGCTGACGGCGGTCGAAATCGGCAAGGCGGCCGGCGCCTTGGTGATCGCCACCGCCGGCGGCCCGGACAAGCTGGCGGTGGCGGTCGCCCACGGCGCCGATCACGGCATCGACTACCGCACCGAGGACGTGCGCGCCCGCGTCATGGAATTGACCGGCGGGCGGGGCGTCGATGTGGTCTTCGATTCGGTCGGAGGCGCGATCTTCGACGCCTCGTTGCGTTGCGCCGCCCCGGACGGCCGCATCCTGGTGGTCGGCTTCGCCAGCGGCAAGGTTCCGGCGCCGCCGGCCAACATCCTGTTGGTCAAGAATCTGACGGTGATCGGCTATTGGTGGGGCGCCTATCGCCGCCTGCGGCCCCAGGCGGTGCGCGACTCGCTCGGCCAGTGCCTGCGCTGGTGGGAGGAGGGGCGCCTGAAGCCGCACGTCTCGCGCACCCTGCCGCTCGACCGCGCCGCACAGGCGCTGGGCCTCTTGAAGGACCGCGCGGCGACCGGCAAGATCGTGCTGATCCCCTGATCAGGTCTTGCCTTCGCCCTCGTCGTCCAGGGTGAAGCCGACCCGCATCACCACCTGCCAATGGGCGACCTCGCCGTCCTCGATCTGGCCGCGGATTTCGTTCACCTGGAACCAGCGCAGGTTCCGCAGGCTGGAATCGGCCTTGGCGACCGCGTTGCCGATCGCCTGTTCGATGCCCAGCGGGGAACTGCCGGCCAATTCGATGATCTTGTAGACGTGCTCGCTCATGGGCCTCCTCCGATCGTCCATATCCGGGATATGGCGAGCGGCGAGGCCCATGGCGGCGAGCAAACGGCTAACCGACCAGCACGTCCGTGCCCAGCCGCAGCCGGTTGGCGTCGACGCCGGTCAGCGTCATCACCACCTGCGCGTCGACCGAGATCGCGGCGCCCGAGGCGCTCGCCGCGATGCCCACCCTGGCGCCCGCGAAGGCGCGCAGATCGATGGCGTCCTCGCCGACCACGAAGTCGGTGACGGTGTCCCGGCCATCGCCCAGGGCGGCGTAGCGGAACAGGTCGCGCTGCCAACCGCCGGTCAGCAGATCGTCGCCCAGCCCGCCGTCCAGGGTGTCGTCGTTGCCCTGGCCGTCGAGGCTGTCATCGCCGGCCCCGCCGAGCAGCAGATCGTTGCCGTAATAGCCCCGGATCAGATTGGCCGCCTCGTTGCCGATGATCGTGTTGGCCGACTGGTTGCCGGCGCCCTGGACGGCGCCGGTCAGCAGGACCAGGTTCTCGACCTCGGCCGACAAGGCGATGTTGCCGCTGGCGTACACGGTGTCGGTGCCCTCGCCGCCATATTCGATCACCCGATCCGAGCGTTCGACGTAATAGACGTCGTCGCCCGCGCCGCCATAAAGCTTGTCGCCCATGGCGCCGCCGTCCAGCGTGTCGTCGCCGGCCCCGCCGCTCAGCGTGTCCGATCCGCCGCCGCCGCGCAGCACGTCGGGGCCGCCGCCGCCCTCCAGCCAGTCGCTGGTCTCGGTGCCGTCGATCACGGTCGGGCCGGCCGCCGCCGCCGTGACGGTGATCGACACCACGCCCTCGGACGATCCGCCCATTCCGTCGCTCAGCTCGTAGACGAAGCTGTCCGGGCCCGAGAAACCGGCGTTCGGGGTGTAGGTCACGCGGCCTTCGCCATCGACGGCCACGCCGCCGCCGCTCGGGCCGCGCACGATGCCGGCCAGCGACAACGAATCGCCGTCGGGGTCGGTATCATTGGCCAACACGGCCATGGTGACGGGGGTGCCCGCCGCCGTCTCGAACCAATCGGCCTGGGCGAGCGGGGCGCGGTTGCTTTGCGCGCCCAGCACCGCGCCGTTGAACAGCAGCCCGGATTCGACCAGCAGGCGACCGCTGCCGCCCCGGAAGCTGGCGTAACGCTGGCCATCCAGGGTGACGTCTCCGCCGCGGGTCAATCCCTCGCCCAGCACGGCGTCTCCCACCTCGCCGCGGATCACGATCTGCCCGGCGCCCAGCGCGGCGGCCGAGACCGTCACGGTGTCCGCCGCCCGATTGTCGAGCGTGATGGTTTCGATGCCGGTGATGCGGCCGTCGCGCAGATCGATGGCGGTGGGCCGCCAGTCCATCAGGGCCAGCGTGTCGTTGCCGGCGCCGCCCGACAGCGCGTCACCCGGCTGGTAAAACAGCAGATCGTCGCCGTCGCCGCCATCCAGGGTGTCGAGCCCCCCCTTGCCGCGCAGCACGTCGCAACCGACGCCGCCCATCAGGACGTCGTGGCCATTGCCGCCGATCAGCACGTCGTCGCCATCGGCGCCGTTCAACAGGTCGTCGCCGTCGCCGCCAAACAGCAGGTCGATCGCCGATCCACCCTGCACGGTGTCGCCGCCCGCGCTGCCGTGCAGCATCTGGTTACGGTCCTCGCCGACCAACAGACCGGCCGTCGAGGCCAACCGGATCTGGTCGGACGACAGGATGGTGCCGTCCGGCAGGCGCGGCATGGTCGTGTATTTCGGATCGAGCGCGGTGGCGGCGCGGGCCGCCCCGTCCATGCCCAGCTTGCCGACCAGGAAACCCCAGGCCTCGATGGCGTCGGGATTCCAGGTCAGCGAGACGGTGGCCGCCAGCGCCGACCGCGCGTTGGCGGCATAGCTGCTCGACGACGAGGCATACAGGCCAAGCGCCGGATAGACCTTGGTCGGATCGCCGAAATTGGCCTGATGGAGATCGCGCCAAGTGGTGAAATAGGCGCCCAGCGCGGTCTTGGTGCCGGCGCGGTGGATGAAGTCGCCGCTCGGGCCGTGCAACGGATCGAAGCCGAGATCCTCGTTGACGAAGCGGCCGGCCTCGAAGTTCAGCTTCCACTCGACCAGAGTCTTGGCGGTGGCGAAGCCCTGCTCGGCCGCATAGGCCAACGCCTGGGTCAGATAATCGTCCTGCCAGGGCTGGATCATGTTGGGGTCGCGGCTGCCGCCGTCGCCGCTATAGCCCTCCAACTGGCCGGCGAAGTCGCGCGCCCCGCCCAGCACGTACATCTGGTTCAGGAAGTCCAGGTTGTTGCCGAGCTTGGACGTGAAATAGCCCTTGGCCGGGTCGGCGTCGGGGGTCAGCGTGGCGGCGTCGGCCAGGGTGCGCAGGGTCCAGGCCTGGGCGCGGATCTGCTGGCTTTCGACGATGCCTTGCGACTTGCCGCGGTAGGCGGGATCGACCGACAGCATCGCGTAGTTGGCCTGCGCCTGCAACTCGTCGAGATAATGGCGGTCGCCGGTCACCAGATAGGGCAGGGCGGTCAGCGAGGGCGCGTGCGCGGTGTCGGGCGTCCAGCCGGTCGACAGCTTGGTCTCATAGGGCGTCCGCATCGCGTCGGCGCCGAAGCGGGCGTTGGTCCCGCGCGAGTCGATCCACAGATTGGGCCGCTCGTCGACCGTCACCCAGTCGCCGGTGGCCTCGCTGCGGAAGTGCCAGGGCACCGAGCCCGCCGCGTCGGCGTTGGCCAGCATCACCTCGTAGGCCGCCTCGCCCTGGCCGATCAGCCATTGCGCGGACCAGGTCGGCAGCACGCCGATGTCCGAGCGCTCGCCGGTTTGCGGCATGTATTTGGTCACGAAGGCCGAGCCCATCGGGCCGGCATCCACGACGCCCGACTGGATTTGCGCCCATTGCGTCTCGATGCGCGAGGAATTCAGGTCGAGCCCCAGGTCGAGCGCCGGCACCGCGCCGGTTTTCATCATATGCAGGGGGTCGTGAACGACCAGCACGGCCGGCTCGGCGGCGCCGCTCCACACCGGG
This sequence comes from Alphaproteobacteria bacterium, assembly GCA_015232485.1. GTDB lineage: Bacteria > Pseudomonadota > Alphaproteobacteria > Rhodospirillales > Magnetospirillaceae > JADFZP01. The sequence goes on along the minus strand of JADFZP010000103.1, from coordinate 1,568 downwards.
ACATGCCAGTTGGCGTGGTGATTGTGCGAAAGGGCCGTCTCTTGCAGGACGGCGCGGCCGTTCTCGGCGACCGTCACGTCGTAGACCAGATTGGTCATCGGCGTGGTGTAGGCCCAGTCGTTCGAAACGGTCACGTCGGTGCGCACGGTGCCGTCCGCCAGCGCGCGGATGTCGAAGGTGGCGGTCAGTTGATCATTGAGCCGCGCGGTCACCCGCGTTTCGGTGGCCAGCGGACCCGACAACCACGACTCGGGCGCGGCGGTGGCCAGGGCCTGCGCGGCGCTGACCGAAAGCCTGGTCACCGAGCCATCCGGATTGCGCAGGTCCACCGTGACGGTGACGTCCCAGCCGGCGCCCGGCAACGCGACCGCCGCCCCGGACGGCGGCGCGCCGCGCGCCAGCATCAGATCGGTCGAGGAGGCGTCGGACGGCACCGCCAGACTGAGCACCGCATGGCGCACCGAGCCGTCGTCCCACCGCGTCTTGACGTCCATTTGAACCGGCACCTCGGTGCCGCCCATGCGGGCCACCAGCCCCTGACCCGCCGGAATTTCCCCGGATGCGAACACCTCTCCAAAGGTCACCACGCGCCCCGCGGGAAGCGCGCCGTCGGTGCCTTGCAGGCGCAGACCGACGATCTCGTCCGGCTTTGCCGGAGCGAGTAATGAAACCGCTGCCATTGGTTCCTCCTATGGCGCTGACAGGGCCCCCTTCGGTCCTGCCACATAAGTGATACTACGCCTTAGGAGTGAAGCCCTACTTAATATTGGTTAACGGCGGTGCCTACGAACGTTGTCAACGTACTGTGTTCATTGAATTCCCGACTGGATCGTTCCTTAATGTCCGGAAACTTGCAATGGGCATTCATTTTGATTTCATTTGCCGTCGAGTCCTTCGACCAAAGGCGTTTGCCACCGTTCGTGGGACCGGCTAACTTGATCCGTCACCACCGGCGGAGCCCCCATGCTGACTTTTCTGGAAGAGATTCTTCTGCTGTGCCTGGACGACGAGTCGGGGCGCTTCCTGCCGATTCTGCCGACCTCGATGACGGCGGCGGCGGCCGGGGCCTTGCTGATGGATTTGGCGCTGCTCAACCGGGTCGACAGCGATCTCGACAAGCTGTGGGTGGCCGACGCCACCCCGACCGGCGAGCCCCTGCTCGACGACGCGCTGGCCCAATTGGCGGCCGCCCCCGCCGATCAGCCGGTGCGCTTCTATCTCGATCTGCTGGCCCGCGACGGCGAACGGTACCGCGAGATGGGCGTGCGCCGCCTCGTCGAGCGCGGCATCCTGGCGATCGAGGAGGGGCGCCTGTTGTGGGTGTTCCGCACCCGGCGTTACCCGGTGCTCGACGGCCGCCAGCAGCGCGAGGTCAAAGACCGTCTGCTGGCCATTCTCACCTCGGACGACATCCCCGATCCGCGCGACGTGGTGCTGATCTGCCTGTCCTCGGCCTGCCGCATCATCCAGACGGTGGTCGGCGAGGTCGCCTATGAAGAGATGCGCCCGCGCATCGAGATGCTGCGCAAGCTGGACCTGATCGGCCAGTCGGTGATGCGCACCGTCGA
>JADFZP010000102.1 GCA_015232485.1 Alphaproteobacteria bacterium | reverse complement strand
GGGGCGCCCGCCCGGCGAGGGGCCAATGAGGTGAGTCGATTTATCGGCTCACCGGATGACGTGACCCCGCCGGGCGATCGGAGAGGACCGATCGCCCGGCATCGTGGATCAGAAGACGGCCAGCGCGATCATGGTGCCGGCGGCTCCGAAGGTCATCACCGGCAGCGCCCAGTTCAGGTATACGAACAGTTCGTCCTGGACGTGCGGACCCCAAATCAATTTCACCACATGAAACCGGTACAGCAGCATTCCAAGGGCGATGGTCAGGCCAAGCAGGAAGTAGTTCAGCGCGAACAGTCGCATCACCGGATTGTCGCCGGTCGCCAAGTTGACATAGGTAGAATTTATGGTGAAGTTCAGGCCGACCACGGCGAACAAGCCGCCGATGCTGATATTGGTCAGCTCGAAGCCGTCGACGGCGAACGCGCCATTCTCGGCCTTGTTGAGCCAGATCGTCAGCAGCGGGATCAGCAGCGACGCCATCAGCGGCACGAAGATGGTGGCGACCAGGCTGGGCTGGTCGCGCTGGATCACCAGCGCCGCCTCCATGCCCGTGTTCTTGTCGCCGCGCCACGCCGGCACGGGGGCTTGGCTCAACTCGACCAGCCCCATTTCCCAGCCGTCGATCTCGGTGAAGTAGCGGGTGTTGCTGAACTCGACCTCGTCCTGGCGATAGTCGAACGCCACCTTCTGGGTCGACTCCAGGCGCGAGACCATGCGCACCGCCAGCTTCTGCCGGTCGAAGGGGAACTTGTCCAGCGGGAAGTCGGCGGTGAAGGTGCCGGTGGTCCGTTGCAGGATTTCCACCTGCCCGTCGGGCGCGATGCGAACCGTGCGCTTCTGGTATTCGGGTTCGCCCACCAAATTGGCCAGCGTCGCGTGCGGGTGCCAGATCTCGGTCAGCTTCCGCTCGGCCGCGTCGTCCCAGAAGTCCAGATAGCCGTTGGCCCCCGTCTCGATGGCGGGGAATTTGCGCCGCAGGTCGCGCCAGCGCAGCCTGACGTCGACGGTGGCGGTGAAGGTGCCCTCGTTCTCGTCGATGCCCTTGATATCGACGAAGGCGATCCCCGCGCGAACCATGACCGGGAAGCCGCGGCCCCACGGCAGTTGGGCCGGGTTGTCCTGCGCCGCCGCGCCGAAGGCGGGCAACAACAGCAGCAGCCCCAGCATCAACAGGCGCATCACAGCGCACCTTCCCGCGCGCGCTCGCGCTTCTGGCCTTCGGCGCGGCTGCGCAGCGTCTCGTAATGCTCGGCCAGATCGCCGACCTCGCCATAGAAGCCGTCGGTGTCGTCGATCGGCTCGGCCGGGCCGCCCGCCACCAGTGCGGCGAAGCGCTGGTTGAGGATCGCCAGCGGACGGGCCACGGCGCCGCGCAGGATGACGATCACCACGCCGGCCATCAGCACGAAGGCGAACACCGCGTAGATCGCCAGCCAGGTCATGGACTGGCCCAGCGTGGCGCGGGTGGGGCTGAAATCCTTGGCCGCGATGATCATGCCCAGCAGATCGCCGGCCGGATTGCGCAGCGGCACCGCCACCACGCCATAGGGCGTGCCCTGGAATTCGCGGGTGAAGGGCTCGTTCTCGATGGCCGGCGACGACAGTTCGGCGTCGGTCACCAGATTTTGCATCAGATCCCAGTTGGTGGACTTGTACTTGACGAAGCGGCCCATGCGGTTGCGCTCGCTGTAGACGTCCTTCAGGTCGGGGGCGACGGCCTTCATCCGCTCCTCGTCCATGAACATCACCATCTCAAGCCCGTAGGCGCGCTTGACGCCGTCCAGCACCGGGCCGAAATCGCCGCCGATCTCGAACGAGCCGATGGGCTTGCCGTCATGGCCGAACACCGGCGACACGCCGAACACGCCGGGACCCGAGCGCGAGATCGACATGCCCTTGCGCGCCACGAAGTCGCCCAGCACCGCCACCACGATCGGGCGGCTCGACGTCAGATCGTCGCCGAATTGGGTGGGGTTGTGCAGGCGTAGGAACGAAGTGCCGGGCGGGACATGGAACTGCGCCTGATCGACCCCGAACTTCTCTTTCTGGGTCGTGAACATCTCCTTCAACCCGGACGCCATGGCGTCGCGGTCGCGGGCGGCGAACATCGTCTTGACGGCCGGCATGCTGGCCACCAGCTCGGCGCGGGCCAGAGCCCGGGTCTCAAGGCCCGAGATGTTGAACTCGACGATCTTCTTGACCAGATCATACTGGCTGGTTTCGGCCTTTTCGGTGTTCTCGATGAACAGGCGGCTGGTCAGCCCAGCCGTCCCGGCGAACGCGACGAGCAGGCAGGTGACCAGTGTCACCGCGGAGTTGCGTTGGAAACCCATTTATCCCCCTCCGGAACGGATTGTGGCGCCGAGAGACGCCATGTCTTCCAACGGCCGGTCGGCGCCAAGAGAAAAACCCAGAGATAGCCCCAGGCCCGTTGGCCCATACCTCTGGGATAAGTATATACGCCCAAAGTATGGTGTTGGGATAGCGGCTTGGAGGGCGGCGGCTGGCGCTTTCGACACCGACCAGTCCCTGGCGCCGCCCAAGCAGGCGACGGGCGAGGGGCAGTGCGAGGGCTACGATTACCTCGGGCTGGGGGGCAGGCCCAACAAGCGGGTCTGGGCGCAGGCTTGCACCGGGACTCCCGCCTGGAAACAAGTTCTCGACGACACCGCCCATGTCTTGTCACCGCACATTGCGGCGTCGCCGATCAATTCGGGCGCTCACCACCAGTTGATGCTAACGCTTCTCCCACAGGGTGGCGCGGCCTTTGGCATCGAACACCACGACCTCGTAGGCGTCCTTGCCGGGGCCTTCCATGCCGGGCGAACCCATCGGCATGCCGGGCACCGCGATGCCTTTGACGGCGGGCCGCGTGGCCAGCAGGCGTTTGAGCGAATCGGCGGGGACGTGGCCCTCGACGACATAGCCGTCGATCACCGCGGTGTGGCAGGAGGCCAGTTCGGGCGTGACCCCATTGGCCCGCTTGATCGGGGTGACGTCCTCGACGTCACGGACCACCACCTTGAAGCCGGCCGCCCGGATATGATCGACCCAGGCGCCGCAGCAGCCGCAACTGGGCGACTTCCACACCGTCATTTCGGCCGCGGCGGCGGGTGACGCGAGGAACAGAAGACCGCCGCCGAGCGCTGCGAGGAAGGCTCGGCGGCTTAGAGGAATGCTGGTCATGCCGTCGTCTCCAAACAAAAGGACGGCGATCACCATGCCATGAAAGCGACGCCTTTGGTCAAATCTTGCGGAGGCTCCGGCGGCCGGCCCCCAGCAACAGCAGCCCGGCGCCCAGCAGCAGCATGCCGGCCGGCTCGGGAACGCCGGGTCCGCCGCCGTTCAGCAACTGGAAGTCCAGCGAAATGCCGCCGCGGTTGTCGGCGAAGTTGCTGTCGTCATAGGTGAAGGCGATGGTGGCGGCCTCGTCCAGGGTGAACTCGAACGGCCCCTGGGCGCGGGCGCTGGCCAGCGCGGCGGTGGGAGTCTCGAACCAGCCGTCCGCGAGCGCATTGGTCTCGAAGGTCGAAAGGATGTCACCGCCCTCGTCGCGCAGGGTGTAGCCCCACTTCCAGCCGCGCGCGCAGTTGGCGCCGGCCTCGTCGCAGCCGGTGGTCTCGCCCCACGGGCTGAACGCGTCGAAGGCGCCGCCTTGGGCGGTTCCCACCGGTGTGATCCGCCAAGTGCCGGGGGTGCCCGAGAGTTCCAGGTTGAGCGGCTGGGTATGATCGAGATCGATGATCACGGCGTTCGCCGGCGATGCGGTGGCCAGGGCCAACGCGCCAACCGCCGCCAACAGACTAAGACGCATAAGAACCTCCCGAATGGTTGTTCGGGGCGGTCCATTGCGAAGGTCGTGCCAGCGGGGAAAATCAATGACTTGCGCACCCAGGCGGGGGCAATTCGTAAAGCGTTCCGACACTCAGAACAGGCTGAGTTGGTCGCCCGGCCGGGGTGGCGGGCGGAAGCGGCCACGGTCGGGGCCGGGATCGGGGCCGTTCAGCCCCAGCTTGGCGGCGGCGAGCCGGGCGCGCTGGGCGATCATCTCGGCGTAAGGACCGGTTCCCGCCAGCCGCGTGCCGAACTGGGCTTGGTACAGCGCTCCGTCGCGCGTCTGGCGCACCAGGGCGAGGACATGCGCCGCCTTGCCGGGATGATGGGTTTCCAGCCATTCGGCGAACAGCTCCTTCACCTCCAACGGCAGGCGCAGCAGGATGTGGGCGGCCCAGCGGGCGCCGGCCTCGGCGGCGGCGGCCATGATGCGCTCGATCTCGTGGTCGGTGAGCAGGGGGATGATCGGCGCCACCATCACCCGCACCGGCACGCCGGCCCGCGCCAGGGTGCGGATGGCGCGCAGCCGCGCTTTGGGCGGCGAGGCGCGCGGCTCCAGCAGGCGGGCCGTGTCGCGGTCCAGGGTGGTGATCGAAATGCCGACGCGCACCAGATCGCGGGCCGCCATCTGGGCCAGCAATTCGGCGTCGCGCTCGATCAGCGCCGATTTGGTGGTGATCATCACGGGATGCTCGAAGGCGGACAGCACTTCGAGCACTTGGCGCATGACGCGCCGCTCGCGCTCGATCGGCTGGTAGGGATCGGTGTTGGTGCCGATCGCGATGGGCGCGCAGGCATAGGTCTTTTTGCGCAGTTCGGAGTCCAGCAAGGCGGCGGCGTCGGGCTTGGCGAACAGCCGCGTCTCGAAATCGAGACCCGGCGACAGCCCCAGCCAAGCATGGCTGGGCCGCGCGAAGCAGTAGACGCAGCCGTGTTCGCAGCCGCGATAGGGGTTGATCGAGCGGTCGAAGGGAACGTCGGGCGAGGTGTTGCGGGTGATGATCGAGCGGCTGGAATCCTCGATCACCGTGGTGCGCAGGGGCGGCAGATCCTCGTCGGGATGGTGGCCCCAGCCATCGTCGATCGCCTCGGCGCGGGTCTGGTCGTAGCGGTTGGCGGGGTTGCTCAAGGCCCCGCGATGGCGTCGGTCCTGCATGCCGCAGATTAGGGGAGGCGAGTGGAACTTTTCAAGAACGGATTCGCGCCCACAATCGACTGAACGCCGCGCGCATTTCGCCGCCGGTCTGGAACAGGGGCAGGCGGGGTCGGCTGTCGGGCAAGGGCTCCAGCGCCAGTCCGACCTGGGCGATGTGGCCGTCTTGCATGTCGCGCACGATCAGGCTCAGCGATCCGAAGGCCAGCCGGTCGCCGATCTCGATGTCGTCGCGGTATTCGGCGCGGAACAACTCGGCCAGCGTGGTCTGGGCGTTCTCGACGGCCAGCGGCTGGCCGTACATCTCGGCGACCCAGCCGGCGGTGACGTCGGGCGTCAGCGCGAAATCGCCATACAGCAGCACGTCGTCGGCGGGAATCTCGCGCGCCCCGGCGAACAGCCGGTCGAGCAGCGGCACCTTGCCGGGCGAGGTGAACAAATAGACGTGGTCGCCCGGCTTCAGGTGGCGCGCGGTGTGGACGTTCAGCACCTCGCGGCCGCGCAGGATCAAGGACGGCCGCGCCCAGCGGGGCAGGCGCTGGCCGCGCGCCACCGGGCTGTTGTCGCGCACCGTGTAGCCGACGATCTCGCAATCGACTTGGCCGGGAAGCTCCAACTCGATGCGTTCGACCGGGCCGGCGCGCGGCGGCACGATCAGCTTCAGGAAGCGGGCGATCGGGCGGATGGTAGCACGACCAGCGAGACGATCACGATCATGAAGACCATGTCGAACAGCGCGCGGCCCTCGGGCAGGCCGGCCATCATCGGCACCAGGGCCAGCAGGATCGACACCGCGCCGCGCAGGCCAACCCAGGCGGCGAAGGCCGTCTCAAAGCGCGAAAAGCGGAAGGGCAGCAGGCACATCCAAACCGCCAAGGGTCGCGCCACGAAGATCAGCACGGCGGCCAGGGCCAAGGCCGGCAGCGCCAGCTTGGGGAATTGCGACGGCGTGGCCAACAGGCCCAGCGTGACGAACATGAAGATCTGCGCCAGCCAGGTCAGCCCGGCCTGGAAGCGGCGCAGCGACTCGGCGCCGGTCAGGCGGCTGTTGCCGGCGATCAACCCGGCGACGTAGACCGCCAGATAGCCGCTGGCGCCCGCCACGTTGGTCGCTCCGAACACCAGAAGGGCCAGCGCGAGCACCACCACCGGCACCAGCCCGGCGTCCAGCCGGAAGCGGTTGACCACGCCCACGATCAGGAAGCCGCCCACCGCGCCCGCCACCATCCCGCCCGCCAGACTGGCGACCAAGGTCAGCGCCATCGCCGCCGGCTCGACGGCATCGATGCCGCCCACCGCCATCTCGGCCAGCACCAGGGTCAGCAGGATGGCCACCGGGTCGTTCGAGCCCGACTCGATCTCCAGCGTCGAGCGGATCTTGTCGCGCAGATGGATGCCGCCCACCCGCAGCAGGAAGAACACCGCCGCCGCGTCGGTCGAACTGACGATCGCCGCCAGCAGCAACGACAGCGGCCACGAGAACCCCAGGATCAGATGGGCCGCCACGCCGACGATCGCCGTGGTCACCACCACGCCCAGCGTGGCCAGCATGACCGCCGGTCCCGCCGCCGCCCGCCAACTCGCGGCCGGCGTATGGAAGCCCGAATCGAACAGGATCAGCGCCAGCGCCACGCTGCCCACGAAAAACGCGGTCGGCGCGTGATCGAACTCGATGCCCAGCCCGTCCTCGCCGGCTCCCAGCCCGACCATCAAGAACACCAGCAGCAACGGCGCGCCGATCCGAAACGAGATCAAGCTGGTGAAGATGCTGGCGACCAGCAGCGCCGCGCCGGTCAGGATCAGGGTGTTGATGACGTCCATGGCGACATAGGTAGCACAACTCCCCCGCCTGAACCGCCCCCTTGTCCAACCGCGCCGACGCATGCCGGTCCCGCGCGGACCACACTCCAAGCATGAACCAGAACCCGCCAGACGTGCCGATGCCCGACCCGCACCAGCCGCCGCCCATCGAGCCGCCGCCGCCCGAAGAGCCGCCCGAGGGCGTGCCCGAACCCTATTGGGAACCCCCGCCGGTCGAAGTTCCGCCCGACATCGGCCCGCCGGAAAGTCCTCCGGGGGAGATGGCGGAAGCGTGGACGCCCTGATTTAGGGCGCTGTCACCGTAATCCCCGTAATCCCGCGAGCAATCGGGCGTTCCGCGCTTGCTGCGCTCGACCTGGAACCGGCCTCAGCGCTCAGACCACTATCAACCTGAAGAGACGATTGTCGGATCCAATCGCCCTCATAGCTTCGAACATCAAGTCTCCGAAGTGATAGGACTCCTCCATACACTCTCGCCCCTTCTGCGGGTCGGAAAATATCTCCTTCAACTTCTCGTCACCGCCACCAGTGCGATCAAGAAAAAGTTCGTACTGACCGAATAGCACCCTGATGTGTTCGTGTGCAGATGCAAACTCTGCCTGATCAACAATCCATTCCAATCGCTGCGTTGGAGTGAGCTTGGTCATATCAGATGCGTCGGATGGAGACACAGTTTGATGCCGGGAGTAAACACCAAGCAGATACAGCAAGGCAGAGTAGCACGTAAGCATCCTGCTATGCTTAAGCTTGTAATTCTTAATCTTCCCTTTGAGTTTCTTATCCTCCGGCTCCCGGAGCGTGCGAGCCTCATAGTTGACACAAAATGTCCGCCAAAGACGCAGGATGTCATTGGTTAAGTATGCGGGCATGAAATTTAGCTTGTGATCAGAATAGTCGCGCCAATAAGCTGCTATCACCTCATCTATTATGTCGCTGTAAACGACGTCACCTAGCAGTGGCCGACTCTCAAGAAAGAGCAACAGACGTCCGGTCAGGGTATTTCTTGCATCATCCTCCGGCTTTCCAAGCGTCTTTGTTAGTTCATCGACAGAGTAATGGGCCAAGTATTTTCCGTCACCGTCAAAATCAGGAAACTTAAGTTTGCGGGTAGCGTCGATGAGTTCCGCCTTGATGCAAATTTCGTCCAGACGCTTTAGCTGACTCTCTTTTGTGCCATCACTGCCGACCCTGGCGGGATCTGCCTTCCCGACAATAAAGAGGTCAAGATCGCTTTTAGCGCCCGCCTCAAGCCTTCCAAAAGAGCCAGTGGCGTATACGCAGGCGCAATTGCCCAGCAATTCACCCGCACGGCCAAGGAGAGTCTGCAACTCGCGCGTCCTGCCCGACGTGTAAACTCGCCGATCAGCTATTTGCCCCATAGCCCCCCCCCCACTCAAAGATGTTCGCAAAAATTTCTGCTTGCTCTATGGCGTCGTCAAGCGCGTGATGCGTGTGCAGCCTATCAGGCAGAAGCTTGTGAGGCAATTTGGATCGCCCCGCCTCAGATATCATTCCGCGACTCTTGACGGCAAACGCCGTCTTAATGTCGAAGCACCTTGAGTGGCCGAAAGGGGATCCGTTCGCACAGAACTGTGTAAAATACCAGTATAACCAAGTCCAATCAAAGCTCAGCGGATATGCAACCAAGACCGGGCTTGCCTCCCCGGAAACCCCCGTCACCCAATCGTGAGCCTGCTGCATTGCGATCCTTGGATCGAGGCCGCGCTCCACTAGGAGCCTTCTATCGAGGCCATTTACCCTGAGGGCCTCCTCTTGAAAATTATCCGAAATTGGCCTCATTTCGCAGTAATAAGATCTATCGTACCTACTTGGCCTAGTAAAATTTATGCCGTCATACCAACCGGCAACCACGATTGCAAACGACAGAGCAGAATATGGCCCTGGAATGGGGCCATCTGTTTCTACATCAGCCGAAAAATAAATATCCACAACATGCTCCGCATTCGATATGGCACGCAGCGCCACTTGCTTCCGTTGGCCGTCTAACGGCTGCCGCCACGTTCTGGGAGGGGCCTTGCTCCCTCTCGAAGCACACTCTTATACCCGACGGCGAGACCCGCCTCCAGCCCAATGCGTGGCCGTCGAAAGGCGGGGATGCTTGGATGCTTGTTCACAGCTCTATCTAAAGGCGCGCACCCGTCGGATTCAGCGTGCTGCGGGGTTACGGCAAGGCTGTTCAGTTCTGCTCATGTGACGCGGCAGGCCACGGCGTGGTGCGGGTTTAGGGCGTTGATGTAGAGTTCCCTGCTGACGTTGGTGGTGCCGTTGGCGCG
>JADFZP010000101.1 GCA_015232485.1 Alphaproteobacteria bacterium | reverse complement strand
GAAAACGGCCCGCCGGTTTCCCGGCGGGCCGCTTCGCTTCGGTGATCGCGGAAGCGATCAGCAGCTATAATACATCTGGAACTCGATCGGGTGCGGGGCGTGCTCGAAGCGATACACCTCTTCCCACTTCAGTTCGAGATAGCTGTCGATGAACTCGTCGCTGAACACGTCGCCCTTGGTGAGGAACGAGCGGTTCTTGTCCAGCATGGTGAGAGCCTCGCGCAGGCTGCCGCACACGGTGGGGACTTCCTTGAGTTCCTCGGGCGGCAGGTCGTAGAGGTTCTTGTCCATCGGGTCGCCGGGATGGATCTTGTTCTGGATGCCGTCCAGGCCGGCCATCATCATCGCGGCGAAGGCCAGATAGGGGTTGGCGGTCGCGTCCGGGAAACGGACCTCGATGCGCTTGCCCTTCGGGCTGGCCGTGTAGGGGATGCGGCAGGACGCCGAGCGGTTGCGGGCCGAATAGGCCAGCAGCACGGGGGCCTCGAAGCCGGGGATCAGGCGCTTGTAGCTGTTGGTCGACGGGTTGGTGAAGGCGTTCAGCGCCTTGGCGTGCTTGATGATGCCGCCGATGTAGTACAGCGCCATCTCCGACAGGTCGGCATAGCCCGAACCGGCGAAGCAGGGCTTCTTTTCCTTCCAGATCGACTGGTGGACGTGCATGCCCGAGCCGTTGTCGCCAAAGATCGGCTTCGGCATGAACGTGGCGCTTTTGCCGTAGCTGTGCGCGACGTTGTGGATCACGTACTTGTAGATCTGGATGTAGTCGGCCGAGCGGACCAGCGTCGAGAAGGCGAAGCCCAGCTCGCTCTGGCTGGGGGCCACTTCGTGGTGATGCTTCTCGATCGGGATGCCCATGTCGCCCATGACGGTCAGCATCTCGGCGCGCATGTCGACCTGGCTGTCGATCGGGGCGACCGGGAAGTAGCCGCCCTTGACGCCCGGACGGTGGCCGGTGTTGCCCTCGGGATAGGCGCGGTCCGAATTGTACGGGCCTTCCTCGGAGTCGAGCGAGTACATCGCGCTGTTCATGCCGACTTTGTAGCGCACGTCGTCGAACACGAAGAACTCGGCCTCGGGGCCGAAATAGGCGGTGTCGCCGATGCCGGTGGCGGCCAGATGGGCCTCGGCGCGCTTGGCGATCGAGCGGGGATCGCGGTCATAAAGCTGGCCGGTGGCCGGCTCGACGATGTCGCAGAAGATGATCATCTGCGCCTGGGCGGCGAAGGGATCCATCACCGCCGTCGAGACGTCGGGCATCAGGATCATGTCGGACTGGTCGATGGCTTTCCAGCCGGCGATCGACGAACCGTCGAACATGACGCCCTCGGTCAGCAGATCCTCGTCCACGGTCGAGACGTGCTGAGCGGTGTGCTGCCACTTGCCTTTCGGATCGGTGAAACGGAAATCGACGTACTTCACGTCGTTTTCCTTGAGCAGTTCGAGGACTTTCTTCACGTCGGACATGGTCGCAGTTCCCAGTGGTTGATCGGAAGGCTCGCGATGTTTGGAACGAACGCCGTCCGCCGCGGCGCGAAGGCCGCGGGCGATCCGGCGCGCGAATTTCAGATGGCGTCGGTCCCGCGCTCGCCGGTGCGGATGCGGATCGCCTCTTCGATGGTCGAGACGAAGATCTTGCCGTCGCCGATGCGGCCCGTATGGGCGGCGGTCTGGATCGCCTCGATGGCGCGTTCGACGAGATTGTCGTCGATCACCAGTTCGATTTTCACCTTGGGCAGGAAATCGACGACGTATTCGGCGCCACGGTAGAGTTCGGTGTGGCCCTTCTGCCGCCCGAAGCCCTTGGCCTCGGTGACGGTGATGCCCTGCAGGCCGATCTCGTGAAGCGCTTCCTTCACCTCGTCCAGCTTGAACGGCTTGATGATCGCTTCGATCTTCTTCATGTGACCCCGGCGCTCTTGATCATTGAACGGTCGCGTGCGACGCGCCCTGTACCTCTAGCACGCCTCATGCCATTCGGCTACGCCCTTTATGCCCCCAGTTTGGCGGCCTTTTGTGGTCGGCTGGGCGAGGCGAAGCCGCGTTCCGCTGAAATAATATGCACATGCTGCTCAAAAGATAAGCACGCTTGGGTGTCGTCGCGGCCTGTGCTACAGAAAACGGGACGCGCGGGCGAGGGAGGCTGTCGGTGAAACCAGCGAATTCGGTGCTGTCCGCTTACGGCACGACGATCTTCGAGGTGATGTCGCGATTGGCCGCCCAACATGGCGCGGTCAATCTCGGCCAGGGCTTCCCCGAGGGCCTGGAACCCGCCGACGTGGTCGAGGCGGCGGCGCGCGCCCTGCGCGACGGGCCGCACCAATATCCCTCGATGTGGGGCGTTCCGGCGCTGCGCCAGGCGGTGGCCGCCCATGCCGCGCGCTTTCACGGCCTGGACATCGATTGGGAGACCGAGGTGATGGTCACCTCGGGCGCCACCGAGGCCTTGGCGGATTGCCTGTTCGGACTGATCGAGCCGGGCGACGAGGTCGTGCTGATCGAGCCGCTTTATGACAGCTACCTGCCCATCGTGCGCCGCGCCGGCGGCGTGGCCAAGCTGGTGCGGCTCGAACCGCCCCTTTGGGACCTGCCGCGCGAGGCGCTGGCGGCGGCGTTCTCGGACCGCACCAAGCTGTTGATCCTGAACTCGCCGATGAATCCGACCGGCAAGGTGTTCGACGAAGGCGAACTGGCCTTCATCGCCGGCCTCTTGGAGAAGCACGATTCCTACGCCGTGTGCGACGAGGTCTACGAGCACATCGTCTATGACGGCCGTCGCCACATACCGCTGATGACGCTGCCCGGCATGCGCAAGCGGTGCGCGCGGATCGGTTCGGCCGGCAAGACCTTTTCGCTGACCGGCTGGAAGATCGGCTATGTCACCGCCTGTCCCGAACTGCTCGCGCCGATCGCCAAGGCGCACCAGTTCCTGACCTTCACCACGCCGCCCAACCTGCAGGCGGCGGTCGCCCTTGGCCTGGGCAAGGGCTTTGACTATTACAATGGACTGATCGCCACGCTGGCCGAGCGTCGCGACCGTTTGGCCGTGGGCCTGCGCGCCCTTGGATTCGGGGTCGGGGCGTGCCAGGGGACATATTTCCTGACGGCGGATTTTTCGCGACTCGAGCCCAGCCTCGACGATTCCGCGTTCTGCCGATGGTTGACCGAGCGGGCGGGGGTCGCCACCGTGCCGGTGAGCGCCTTCTATCAGGGCGGGGACGTGGATCGATTCGTGCGCTTCTGCTTCGCCAAAAGCGAGGCGGCGCTGGACGAGGCGCTCGTCCGTTTGGGGCGTCATTTCGGCCCTTCGTGACCCTTGACGAGGCGCCGCGTTTCGGTCTAAAGATCGGGCTCTGTGGCGGGTGTAGCTCAGTTGGTTAGAGCGCCAGATTGTGGTTCTGGATGTCGGCGGTTCGATTCCGCTCACTCGCCCCATTCCCCTTCCATCCTCCGGTCATGATTCGCCGATGGCGCAGCCCCTGGGTTGCGCGACGGCGCTATCGGCTGCCGTTTTCCAAGTACATTTGTAAATTCTGTTAATAATTCCCCAAGTACCAAGGGGTTTTCTCAGGCCGCCGGGCGAGTGTCGACCTTGTTGGTATCCGAGTTTTCATTCCGGCGCTTGTTCATACCGAAAATGAACATCTTTCATACCTCGTACAGAAGGTGGGATCGGGCGGCTCCATCGGATAAAAATTGACCCACGAATACGCTCCTACGGGGTGGTGTGCCGCAACCGGCGAACCCCGGCCTCACCAATCGGCCCTTTCCGGCCGCAACGGAAGCTACGGGGGTTCAATGATGGACAAAGTGGAAATCCTTCTCGTCGACGCGAACAAACTTTTCCGCGAAGGTCTCAAGCGGCTGCTCGACAATTCGCCGTTCGTGATCTCGGATGAGGCGGACAGCCTGACCGAAGGCCTCACCAAGCTGGAGACCGGCCTTCGGGCGCGGATCGCGCTGGTGGAGTTCGACGCGGGCTCGGACGACATGAGCATGCTGCATGCCTTCCGCGAGAAATACGCGGATCTCAAGCTGGTGGTGCTCGCCGCCACCACGCGCAACATTCACCATCTGGCGCGCTGCTTCGAGGCGGGCGCCGACGCCTACTTGCTGAAGAACATCTCCCCCGATGCGCTGAAGCAGTCGCTCAAGCTGGTCCTGCTGGGCGAAAAGGTCTTCCCGACGCGGCTGGCGGCCCTGTTGGTCTCGGGCCAGGTCGACACCCACCGGCCGGTGACGGCCTCGGCCGATTTGCAGGGGCTGTCCGAACGCGAGGTGCAGATCCTGCGCTGCCTGCTCAACGGCCACCCCAACAAGGTGATCGCGAAGAAGCTGAGCATCACCGAAGCGACGGTGAAGGTCCACCTGAAGGGCGTGCTGAAGAAGATCAACGCCGCCAACCGCACCCAGGCGGCGATCTGGGCCTTGAACAACGGCCTGTCCAGCGAAAACATCCCCATCCGCACCACGGGCCGCCGCCCCGGTGGCCAGCCGGTCGAGATCGGCCAAGCCTGAGCGACGGCGCCCAGGGCACCAAGTTTCCTTGGTGCCCTTTCTTGGCGTCTCAATGCCGCAACGGCACGCCTTCGGCGTCGGTCTCGACCTCCTCGGAGCGCCGCTTGGCGATGTCGCGGATGCTGTCCCCCTGGCGGGCCGCGAACACCGCCGCCTCGGTACGGTTCTGGAACTTCAGCGCCTTCAGGATCGCCCGCACCTTGGTCTTCACATTGGCCTCGGTCAGGCCGAGGCTGCGGGCGATCGCCCGATTGGTCTTGGCCAGCCGGATCTGGTCGAGGATCGACAATTCGACCGGCGACAGCCTGGCGATCGTGTCGATGCGCAGGCGGTCGGTGACGATGTCCATCACGGCGGCCGAGGGCAGGATGGAGTATCCCGCCGTCGACAGGGTCAGGATATCCTTCAGCCGGTGCAGGGTGGCGTCCTGGAACACCACGCCGTCCGCCAATTCCAAATAGGCCACCGCGTCGAGGAAGTCCTGCGACCGAATCAAAAGCACCACCTTGTGGCGCCGGCAGAATTCGGTCAGGGCCTCGAGATGGACCTTGGCCAGATTGCGCATGACGTGGAACGAGACGATGGCCACGTCCTCGCCGACCTGTTCCGGATGGTCGACCAGGATGCGGGCGTCGTCATAGACCGTGATACGCCTTCGCTCCTCGGGGTCGAAATGCTGGGCGATGTCCTCGGCCAGCCGCGGATCCTCGACCACCACGGCCGCCGGCGGCGCGGGGGTCGGCATGATTTCCGTCGCGAGTTCGCTCATCACCCAACCTCGCCCGCCTGGGGACCCTGCTTTATCTTTCTCGGCATGCACCGCCTCCCGACCGTTTCCCGATGGCGGCCCGACTCGCCAAAGCCACGGCGCGCCGAAGCCGGTCCTCTTCCGGGCCTCGACAGCGACAACAGCGTGTTGCGTCCAAGGTTTCGGCGCCTATCCGCCATGGCCTTCGGCGGAGCATGCGGATGACTTCCGTCGCGCCGTCCAGGGGATCGGCTCGGCCATAGGGGGTAGGGTAGGCCCGCTGGCGCCTTGGCGGTTGCCGAGGCTGGCATTTTCGACCAGAGTCTTTGGGTGACCCAGCCTGACGACATCGACGGATTCCCCCAAGGCCGCGACGCGGTCGCCGAACTGCGCGACAGCGAGGCGCGCCAACGGCTGATCACCGCCACGATGCCGGTGCCGCTGATGCTGATCGGACCCGACGAGGTGGTGAGCGAGGTCAACCCGGCGGCCGCCGAGGTGCTGGGCGCGCCGGCGGAAGCGCTCGTCGGCCGCCCCTTCTCGGAATTCATCTTCGACCCCCACGCCTATGACGAGTACGACGACGAGATGCGGCGGTCGGGCGGGGTGCGTCGGGTCGAGATCCGCATGCGGCGCGCCGACGGCAGCCCCTTCTGGGTGTTGGGATCGGCCCAGGCCTTGCCAACCGGCGGCGGCCGGACCGGGCGCCTGGTGGTCTTTCAGGATCTCAGCGACCAGAAGCGCCGGCAGCAGGAACTGAACGCCGCGCGCGAGCGGGCCGAGCGCACCATCCGCGCGCGCATGCGTTTCTTCGCGGCGGCCAGCCATGATTTGCGCCAGCCGCTTCAGGCGCTGGCCCTGTTCGTCTCGGCGATCGACGCCCATCTCGTGGGCGACCGGCCGCGCTCGGTGCTGCACAACATCAAGTCCGCCCTCAAGACCATGGAGGACATGTTCGAGGCCCTGCTCGACGTGTCGCGCGCCGATGCCGGCGTGCTCAAGGCCGACAGGACCGATGTCCAGATCGGCGACCTGTTCGAGCCGCTCGAAATGGAATTCGGCCCGCAAGCGGCCGCGGCGGGCGTGGCGCTCAGGGTCGTGCCGTCCAGCGCCACGGTGTCGAGCGATCCCAAGCTGCTCGCCCGCATCCTGCGCAATTTCATCAGCAACGCCGTGCGCTACACCCAGCATGGCAAGATCCTGCTGGGCTGCCGCCGTCGCGGCGGGCGCCTGCGCATCGAGGTGTGGGACACCGGGCCGGGCATCGCCGAGGACCAGCGCCTCGCGATCTTCGAGGAGTTCTACCGCGGCGAGGGCGGCTCGGACCGCAAATCTGGGGTGGGGTTGGGATTGGCCATCGTGCAGCGCTTGGCGCGGCTGCTGCAGCATCCGCTCGACGTGCGGTCGGTGCGCGGCAAGGGCTCGGTCTTCGCCGTCGAGGTGCCGCTGATCGAGCCGGCTTTCACCGCCGCGCCGGAAATGGGGCGCGACGAGGTCGAGGACGCCCCGGACGTCTCCGGCCTGGTGGTGGCGGTGGTCGACGACGACGCCGACATCCTGGCCGGGCTGACGCTGCTGTTCGAGGATTGGGGTGTGCGCGCGGTGACCGGATCGACCGGCGAGCGGGTCGTCGCCTCGCTGATCGCCGAGGGTCTGGAGCCCGATCTGGTGCTCTCGGATCTTCGCTTGGGCCGACAGGACGGTGAAGCGGCGATCGCTGCGATCAACGACGGCCTGGGCATCAAGGTGCCGGCGATCCTGTTCACGGGAGATTGCCAGGGCCTCGACAAGGTCTGGCGTCACCCGGTGCTGCTCAAGCCCCTCGACACGGCGCGCCTCCGCGTCGCCATGGCCGAGGCCGTGGGCCGGACGGGACCGCGCCCTTGAGGGGGGTCAGCCGATCGTCGATTGCTGGCGGAAGCTGCGGTTGGCGGCGATGGCCGCCTGGGTGCGGTTGTTGACGCCAAGCTTCTTCATGATCGACTTGACGTGGACCTTGACCGTGCCCTCGAGCATCCCCAACGAGCGGGCGATCTCCTTGTTCGAGTAACCCAGCGTGAGCAGCTTTAGAACCTGCGTCTCGCGCGGGGTCAGCGACTTGAAATCGTGATGGAAATCGCCGTCGTCAAAGGACGAGGGCTCCATATCGCCGCTCCCCATCTCCTCGGGGGTGACCGCTTGGCCGGGAACGTATAGCTCGCCCGACAGCACCAGCGGCAGGACGTGCTTCAAGATCTCGCCATTCGAGGATTTCAGGATGTAGCCGCGCGCCCCGGCCTCGATCGACGCCCGGATCGTCGAGCGCTGGCGCGAACCCGACACCACCACCACGGGGACCTTGGGCAGATCCTCGATAAAGCCTTTCAGGTCGGCGATGCCATTCAATCCGGGCATCATCAGGTCGAGCAGAATCAGCGTGATTCCCGGCGTCTCCTGCGCCAGCTTGCGGGCCTCGTCGGACGTGCTGGCCTGCAGGATGGTGACATCGTCATACAGTTCCTCGAGGGCCAGAGAGATGCCATAGCGGAACAGGGCATGGTCGTCAGCGATGAGTACTACCACGTTTACAGCCTCGTGCGTTCGCCTTTGACGCAATATTGGTATAGCGTTAACGTGCCCGGAAAATAACCCATCTTTTGGAGAATACTCCGTAAGCACTACCACATAGGGAATGTGACTCGATGGTAGTAGGTAAGGGTCAAGAGGAAGCGGCACTTGTCCTGCCTCATGGCGGGATATGTAGTGTCCAAAATAGGGAGATCAACGGCCCGGTCGGGTGATTATCCTTGTCCACCACTTTGGCGCAAATGAATACCTCCATTTTTGAGGCAAGCATCCTTCCACGCTTGCGGCAGATCGCGGGCATCCCAGGCCACTTCCGCCCTGACCGGCAGATGGTCCGAGGCGACCCGCGCCGCCGCTTCGCCATGGACGCTGATGCGCTTCAGGCCGGCGCGCGGCCACACCCAGATCCGGTCGAGCGGCAGCAGCGGAAAACGCGAAGGGAAGGTGCGCGGCGCCAGCGACTGGCCGAACCGCCGATCGATGCCACGCAGGGCGCCGCCGTTGGGCTTCCACTCGTTGAAGTCGCCCATCACCAGGGTGGGCAGGTCGCTGGCGCCCTCGTCGAGAACCTGAAGCAGGCGGCGCACTTGTTCACGCCTTTCGGCCGCGCCCAGTCCAAGATGGGCGACCACCGCCCGGAACAGCAGCCCATCGAGTTCAAGCACCGCGTTGATCATGCCGCGCGGCTCGGCGCCGCCGACGCTGAGATCGGTGCGCCGCACCGAACGCACCGGCAGGCGGGTGAGCAGCGCGTTGCCGAAATGGCCGCGATGATCGACCATGTTGGGGCCGGACACCGCCTGCATCCCCAGCCGGTCGGCGATGAAGTCGATCTGCTCGCGGTCCTCGGCCCGCGCGCGCAGGTCCACCTCCTGCAAGCCGACCACGTCGCAGTTGAGCGATCGCACCAGCTCGACGACGCGATCGGGGCGGTAATGCCGGTCGGTGCCGACGCAACTATGAATATTGTAGCTGAGCGCCGCGAGGGCCAGCACCGCGTCGCTCATCGTGGGCGCGCTCCCGAGGCGCGGGCCACCCGCCGGGCCAGCGAAGTGGCGATCAGGGCGAGCGCCATCGCCAGACCGATGGCGCCGACCGCGTTCGACGTCGCCGTGGGGTCGCGCGCCGTCTCGGCCAGCCTGTCCCCCAGCAGCGCCAGGGCGGCGGCGATCGGCAGCATGGCCAGGGTGGTCGCGGCGGCGAACACCACGAAGCGTACGCGCGAGGCGCCGATCACCAGATTGGCGACCGCGAACGAGGCGACGGGCACGAGATGCAGCAGCGCGATGGCCAGCCCGCCATGGCGAA
>JADFZP010000100.1 GCA_015232485.1 Alphaproteobacteria bacterium | reverse complement strand
CGCCGCGCGGCGCACCGGCTCCGAGCCGATGTCGTAGCCGAGCGCCCGCCCCGCCTTCTCGATCGGCTCGATATGCGTGATGACGAAATGGTCGGCCAGCTCGGACTGGGGAAAGACGTGGAAGCCCTCGTCGAGGGTGGCGCGCATGCGGCCCACGAAGGCCGGCAACTGGCCGGCCGGTACGTGGGCGTTGATCACCAGCCCGTCGATGCCGCCGTATTGCCCTTCAAGATCGA
This sequence comes from Alphaproteobacteria bacterium, assembly GCA_015232485.1. Taxonomy (GTDB): domain Bacteria; phylum Pseudomonadota; class Alphaproteobacteria; order Rhodospirillales; family Magnetospirillaceae; genus JADFZP01. The sequence goes on along the minus strand of JADFZP010000100.1, from coordinate 8,971 downwards.
GCGCGCGGGTGAAGGTGCGCCAGTCCAGGCGCGACGGTTGCGGCTTGGCGGCCAGCAGGGCGCTTCCCGCCCGGAGAAGGTTCTCATGAAGGTCGAAGCGGTCGAGCAACGCCCGCTCGATGCGCTGGGCTTCGCGGTCCAACCGCGCGACGTCCTGCATGCGGGCGCCGACGCTCTCCTTGCGCCAGACCAGCAGGCTGGTGGTCAGGCAGCAGGCCAGAAAGACCCACAGCAGGGCCGACTGCATGCTCGGGCGGTCGAACGTCATTCAGTGGGTTACCGCGTCGAGACGCTCGCGAACCGCGGCGACCAGTTCCGTGCGGGTGTAATTGCCCTTGCGCAGAACCTTTTCGGTGGACCCGGTCAGCCAGCTTTTCTCGTCGTCGTTCAGTTCCTTGGCGGTGACCACGATCAGCGGAATGTGTTCCTCTCCCTCGACGGCGCGCAGCATTTTGATGAAGGTGAACCCGTCCATCACCGGCATCATCAGGTCGACCAGGATCACCGAGGGGCGCGCCGACTTGATGGCCTGAAGCGCCTCGTGGCCATTGGCCGCCTCTTCGACCGACCAGCCCTCGCGCTCGAGCATGCGGCGCAGGATGACCCGGGTGGTCGAATCGTCCTCGACGACCATCACGCGGCCCGAATGCGCGAGCATCGGCGCATGCCGCTCGGCGGCCGGCGCCTCGGCCGGAAGATGGGCGACCACCATGGTGCCGACCCCCGGCGAACTGTCGACCGAGACATAGCCGCCAAGCAGGCGGCAGAAATCGCGGGTGATCGACAGGCCGAGCCCGGTTCCACCGTATTTGCGGGTGGTCGAGACGTCGCCCTGGACGAAGGGGTCGAACATCCTCTCGACCTCCTCGGCCGCCATGCCGATGCCGGTATCGGCGACCGCGATCGAGATCCAATCGGCCCCGCCGGTGCCCGGCTCGCGCCGCACCGTCAGGGTGACGCGGCCGCCGCTGGTGAACTTGCCCGCGTTGTCGAGCAGGTTGGTCAGCACCTGGCGCAGTTTGCCGGCATCCGAATGCATCTCGCCCAGGCTTTCGGGGCAATCGATGACGAACTGGTTGCGGTTGCGGCACACCTGCGGTTCCAGGGTGCGGCCCAGTTCGCCCACCAACGCGGCGACGTCGAAGGTGCCCAGCGCCAAGCCCATGCGGCCGGCCTCGATCTTCGACAGGTCGAGCACGTCGTCGATCAAGCCGAGCAGATGGCGTCCGGCGCCGCGAATCCGGTCGAGGTCGGGCAGCAACCCGACGTGACCCATCTCCTCCGCCTCCTCGACCAGCATCTCGGAATAGCCGATGATGGCGTTGAGCGGGGTGCGCAACTCGTGGCTCATATTGGCGAGGAAGCCCGATTTCGCGGCGTTGGCCGCCTCGGCCGCCTCCTTGGCGCGGCGCAGGGCCTGCTCGGCGTTGTGCCGCGCCGTGGTGTCCTGCACCGTGCCCTCGTAATAAAGCACGTTGCCCAGTTCGTCGCGCACCGCGCGGCAGTTCTCGGCGACCCAGACCACGCCGCCATCCTTGCGGCGGATCTGGTATTCCATGGCGCGCACCTCGCCGTCGCGATCCATGCGCCGCTTGAATTCCTCGCGCAGGCGGGGATCGAGATAGATTTGGCGGCCGATATCGGTGATGTCGCGCTTCAGTTCCTCGGGCGTCGACATGCCGTAAAGCCGGGCCATCGCCCCGTTGACCTCGAGGTAGCGCCCGTCCACGGTGCTTTGGAAGATGCCCTCGGCGGCTTGTTCGAAGATGTTGCGATAGCGCCGCTCGCTGCGCCGCAGCGCCTCTTCCATGCGCTTGCGTTCGGTGATGATGTTGAACACGGCGAGCACCGAGGGTTGGCCCTCGTAGATCATGTTGCGGGCCGACACCAAGGCCCAGAAGCGGCCGCCGTCGCAATCGGTGCAGCACAGTTCGTGATCGTCGACGCGGCCGTCCCGCTGCAAGGCGCGCAACACCGCCAAGCGGTCGACGCGCTCGCCGTAATGGTCGATCACCGTATGGCCGATCGCCGCTTCGAGGTCGATCTTCAACATCCCCCGCGCCGCTTCGTTGCCGTAAAGAAGCACGCCGTCGGCGGCGCGGGTGATGGTCATCGGCAGCGGCACCGCCGCCAGGATCTCGCGTTGGCGGCGGGTCAGCACGGCCAGTTCGTCGCGCATCGCCTCGAGCTCGCCGACCGTACGCTCCAGGCGCCGTCGGCGCTCGCGGGCGACCACCTCGAAGCCGCGGGCCAGCATGCGATGGGGGGTGACGTCGGTGAAGCTGAACACGTAGCCGCCATTGGGCAACGGGCTTCCCTTGATCTGCATGTTCGAGCCGTCGGGCCGCTTGCGGTCGTAGGACCAAGGCTCCCGCTGGCGCAAGGTGGCCAGCCGCTCCTGCAATTCGATGTCGGGATCGGGCCCGAATTCGCCGGTTTCCGCGGAACGTCGCAGGACCGCCTCGAAGGGAAGGCCCGGCTCGGCCAAGTCGGCGGCGCTTGGGAACATGTCCTTGTAGCGGCGGTTGGCCAGCACGATCAGGGCGTCCGCGTCGAGCACCACCAAGCCGTGGTCGACCCACTCCAGCGACTGGATCAGGGTTTCAAGCCGCTTGGCGGGGTTGTCGCTCATCAGGCGAAACGCTGGGCGATGTCGAGGAAATCCTTCTCGGCCGCCAGAAAGGCGTCGACCACGTCGGGATCGAAGTGGATGCCGCGCTGCTCGATGATCACCGCGCGCACTTGCTCGTGTGGCATGGGATCCTTGTAGCAACGCTTCGAACGCATGGCGTCGTACACGTCGGCCAGCGCCAGGATGCGGGCGCTCAAGGGGATCGACTCGCCGGCCAGCCCAAGCGGGTAGCCGCCGCCGTTCCACTTCTCGTGATGGCACTCGGCGATTTCGATGCCCATCCGGATGAAGTCGTTGGCGGGATGCGCGTGATAGACGGCCCGCAGGGTCTCGGCGCCCAGCGAGGCGTGGGTCTTCATGATCTCGAATTCCTCGGGCGTCAGCTTGCCGGGCTTGCGCAGGATGTCGTCTTGCACGCCCACCTTGCCGATGTCGTGCAGCGGGCTGGCGGCGTAGATGCACTCGACGAAGGCGCCGTCGACAATGCCGCTCAGGCCGGGCGCGTCGCGCATCCGGCGGGCCAGAACCTTGCAGTATTCGCGCATGCGCTCAAGGTGGTCGCCGGTCTCGGGGTCGCGCGATTCGGCCAGTTTCGACAAGGCGAAGATGGTCGCCTGCTGGGCCAGCGAGATTTCGCGCACCTGTTCGCGCACCCGGTCCTCGAGGGCCAGATTGTATTCCTCGATCTGCTGGCGGTAATAGGCGTCCTTGTCGTACATCCGCTTGATGTCGACGCAGGCGCCGACCCGCGCCTTCAGCAGGACCGGGTCGAACGGCTTGGGCAGGTAATCGGCGGCGCCGCTTTCGATGCAGCGGGTCACCGCCTCCATCTCGTCGAGCGCCGAGATCATGATCACCGGGATGTGGCGCAGGCCCTCGTTGGCCTTGATCTGGGCCAGCACCTGGAAACCGTCCATCTCGGGCATCATCACGTCGAGCAGCACCACGTCGACCGGCCGCGAGCGGATCAGGGTCATGGCGCGGCGCCCGTCCTCGGCCTGATGGACCGTGAAGCCAAGCTTGGTCAGGTGGCGGGAAAGGAGGCTGCGGTTGTCGGGATGGTCATCGACCACCAGGGCGGTGAACACGCCGGTGCGCGCCGGGCGGGGCGTCGCGGCGGCGGGCTGGATCTCGACCTGACCGCCGAGTTGGGCGGCCGCGACGGCGCCGGCCCGCTGGTCGACCACGTCGAGGAAGCGCCGCGCCGCGCCGTGGACCTTGCGCAAATCCTCGGCGAACTGGCCGGTGCCCTCGTCGATGAGCCCTTCGCAATCGTCGACGATGCGGTTGAGCGGCTGCCGCAATTGCTGGCGGATGCCGTCCAGGCCAAGCTGGCGGCGCTTTTGCTGGGCGGTGGAGGGGTCGTAAAGGCTGTCGAGCAGGGCGTTGAGCCGCCTGCCGCTGACCTCGATCGCTTGAAGCCGGACGACCTGGGGGGCCGACATCGTGTCGGCGTCGTCGAGCAGGAGTTCGGTGAAGCCGAGGATATGGTTGACGAGGGTCAGAAGGTCGTGTTTCGACAGCCCAAACAGCGCGCCGTCATCGAATGCCGCGGCAGTGGCGTCATCGCCAACCATGCTCAGCGCCCTTCCAGTACCTTTTCGATTTTGCCCATCAGCCGGGTGAACTCGACGGGCTTCGTGTCGTAATCGTCGCAGCCCGCCTCGAACGCCTTTTCGCGATCGCCGGTCAGGGCGTGGGCGGTCAGCGCGATCACCGGAATGCGGGCGGTCCCCGCATCGCCCTTGATGCGGCGCGTCGCCTCGAAACCGTCGAGCACCGGAAGGCTGATGTCCATCAGGATCACGTCGGGGGCTTCGCTGCGGGCCAGGCTGACGCCCTCTTCGCCGTCCATCGCCAGCAGCACGTCGTGCCCGCGTTTCTGGAGTCGGCGCGAAAGCATGTCGCGGTTCAATTCATTGTCTTCGACAAGTAATATCTTGGCCATCCGCCACCACCCCAAACGCCCGGGACGTTCAATCTTGGCGTGTGCCACGCATGGCGCCGATGCCCCCGCCCCATTCCCCGATCGCCCCAATCGGGAGGGTCACTGTAATCAATCATCGCACCCGGCTCAACCGCGAGATTTAATGGGGGGCAAGGAAAAATGTATGCGGACCCACTCGCTACGCGTTTGCCCAGGCGATCTGAACACGCTAACGTAGGGGCGCCAGATACATCCGGCCTGGGGGGAGGAGAGGGTAACATGAGGTTCGCGACGCGTTGGTTGCGGCGTGCCGCCGCCGCATTTCTGGCGGTGGTTCCGGCCTTTGGCGCGAACGCCGCCGACTACAAGAGCGAATACCGCCTGTCGACCGTCCTGCCGGCCACCTTCTCGTGGGGCGCGGCGGGTGAACGTTGGGCGGCCCTGGTCCAAGAGAAGACCGACGGCCGCATCTCCATCAAGATGTATCCGGGCGCCAGTCTGGTGGATGGCGACCAGACTCGCGAATTCGCGGGTTTGCTGAACGGCACCATCGACATGGCGATCGGCTCGACCATCAACTGGTCGCCGCAGGTCGAGGAGTTGAACCTGTTCTCGATGCCCTTCCTGATGCACGACTTCGCCGACATCGACACGCTGACCCGCGGCCCGGTCGGGCGCGAGCTGTTCCGCATCGTCGAAAGCCGGGGGCCCGTGCCGCTGGCCTGGGGCGAGAACGGCTTCCGCGAGCTCTCCAATTCCAGCCGCCCCGTCACCAGCCCCGAGGACATGAAGGGCCTGAAGCTGAGGGTGGTCGGCAGCCCGCTGTTCGTCGACACGATGACGGCCCTGGGCGCCATCCCGGTCGAGATGAGCTGGTCCGACGCCAAGCCGGCGCTGGCCGAACGGCGGGTCGACGGCCAGGAAAACCCGCTCGGCATTTTTCTCAGGGCGAACCTCGCCGGACTGGGCCAGCGACACCTCACCCTATGGGAGTACGTCGCCGACCCGCTGATCTTCGCCGTCAACCGACAGGTGTGGGAGGGCTGGACCCAAGCCGACCGCGAGGCGGTTCGTCAGGCGGCCGTGGTGGCGGCGGCCGAAAACGTCGCCGGCGCGCGCCGGGGCCTTGAAGGCGACGACCGTTCCCTGCTGCGCGAACTCGAGGCGCAGGGCGTGCGAATCGTGACGCTCGACGTGGCGCGCAAGCAGGCGTTCCGCGCCGCCACCCGATCCGTTTACGACAAATGGGCGAAGATCATCGGCGAGGATCTGGTTCGCCGCGCCGAGCGGGCGGTGAAGCACTGATCACACCACCGCGGCGCAGGCTCGTGCTTCCGCTTCCCCGATTCGGGCGGTATACTGCCACTCGCGCGCATATCGCTGTCTGGAAGAGAGACTCCGTGGAAAACAAGCTGACCAAGGCCGACGTCCAGCGTCTCCTCGACGAGCCCTCGCCCGAGGGTCGGGCCGAAGCGGCGGCCAAGGTCGCCGGCCAGTTCGAGCGCGGCGAGCTCACCCCTTCGGAACGCAAACTGGCCGAGGACATCTTCCGCCTGATGCTGCGCGACGCCGAGGTGCGCGTGCGCGAGGCGCTGGCGAGCCACCTCAAGGAAAGCCCCGACGTGCCGCACGACGTCGCCCTGGCCTTGGCGCGCGATGTCGACACGGTGGCGGTTCCGATGCTGTCGAGTTCGGTCGTGCTGACCGACGACGACCTGATCGCCATCGTGCACAGCCAAAACGTCGCCAAACAGATCGCGGTGGCCGGTCGTCACGAGGTGTCGGCCCCGGTCGCCGAAGCGGTGGTCGCGGCGGGCAACGAAAAGGCCGTGGTGCGTCTGGTCAGCAACGAGGGCGCCGACATCCCCGAGCAATCGCTGCAAAAGGTGATCGACGACTTCGGCACCCGCCAGGACGTCCAGGGCGCCCTGGTGCGCCGCGCCTCGTTGCCCATCACCGTCACCGAGCGGCTGGTCACCGTGGTGTCCGAGAATTTGCGAAGGCACCTGCTCACCACCCACGAGCTGCCGCGCGGACTGGCCGCCGATCTGGTCCTTCAGGCCCGCGAACGGGCCATTCTGGGGCTTTCCAGCGGCTCGGACGAGGCCGACCTTGAACGGCTGGTCCACCAGTTGCACGAGCATGGGCGGCTTACCCCGTCGATCATCCTGCGCGCCGTCTGCATGGGCGATCTGCCCTTTTTCGAAACCGCGCTGTCGACTCTGGTCAACGTCCCGCTGGTCAACGCGCGAATCCTCGTCCACGACGCCGGGCGGATGGGCTTCAAGGCGATTTACGAGAAGTCGGGCCTGCCGCCGACCTTCTACGCCGCGATGCGGGCCGCCATCGACGTGGCGGGCGAGATGCAGTACGACGGCGAGGCGGGCGACCGCGAGCGCTATATCCGCCGCATGATGGAACGCATCCTCACCCAATACGGCGATCTGGGGGTCTCGTTCGAGGGCGAGGATCTGGAATATCTGCTTTCCAAGCTCAATCAGCTTCCGCCCACCGTGCACGCCTGAGCCGAAGGCCGTCCAACCGGACGGAGCGTTTGGCCCCTCCGAAGGGGGCCCAGGCGCCCCCTATTGCCCTTTACCTCACCGGGCATCTGTGGAATGAATGCGCCTCCGGGGGGAACGGGACGGCTATGATCGAGGCTCGATGATCGGCATTCGTGACCTGACCCACGTCTATCCGGGTACCCGGCGGCAGCCGGCCCGGGTGGCCATCCGCGACCTGTCGCTGGACGTGGCCGAGGGTGAATTCGCAATTCTTTCGGGCCCCAACGGCAGCGGCAAATCCACATTGTTCCGCATTCTGTGCGGCATGGCGCTGCCCAGTCGGGGCACGGTCACGGTGGCCGGCCACGACCTTTTCCAACATCCCCGCGCGGCGCGCGAGGCGATGGGCGTGGTGTTTCAAAGCCCCGCCGTCGACAAGCACCTGTCGGTTCTCGAAAACCTGATCCTTCATTGCGACCTGCACGGCCTGACCGGCGTCGAGCGGCGGACCCGCCTGGACGAGGCGCTGGGCTGGACCGATCTCGGCACCCGCCTGGGCGACCGCGTCGACACGCTGTCGGGCGGCTTGGCGCGCCAGGTCGAGTTGGCCAAGGCGCTGCTGACCCGGCCGCGCATCCTGCTGCTCGACGAGCCGACCACCGGGCTCGACCCCAACAGCCGGCGATCCTTCCTGGGCGCCCTGACCCGCATCCAGGCCGAGCGCGGCATGACGGTGCTGATGACCAGCCACGTCTTCGCCGAGGCCGAGGACGCCGGGCGCGTGGCGATCATGAAGGACGGGGTGCTGCTGGCCCACGACACGCCAAGCGCCTTGCGCGCCCTGCTCGGAACCGAGATGGTGGTGGTTCAGGCGGTCGACGCCGAGGCGCTGGAGCGGCGACTGGTGCGCGACCTCGGTCTGGCGGTGCGCCGCCATGGCGACGAGTTGCGCCTTGAAGAGACCGAGAACGGCGAGGGCCTGCCTTTGCTCGAACGCATCCTGACGCGTTTCCGGCCCGAGATCGTCAGCATCTCGATCAAGCAGCCGACCCTCGACGACGTGTTCGTCCACGTCACCACCGGCGCCACGCCCAAGGTCAAGGAACTGCGGAGGACCGGCACATGATGCGCGTCGCCGCCGCCCTCGCCCGGCGCGAATTCACCCGCTTCATCCGCCAGCCGCAGCGGGTGGTCGGCTCGGTCGCCCAGCCGGTGCTGTTCTGGATCTTCATGGGCGCCGGCTTCACCGGCTCGTTCCGGCCGCCGGGCATGGAGGGCGTCACCTATCTGGAATATTTCTATCCCGGCGTGATGCTGATGATGCTGCTGTTCGCCAGCATCTTCTCGTCGATCACCATCATCGAGGACCGCGACCAGGGCTTCCTGCAAAGCGTGCTGGTGGCGCCGGTGTCGCGTCTGGCCATCGTGCTGGGCAAGGTGTTCGGCGCCGCCTCGATCGGGCTGTCGCAGGTCCTGCTGTTCGCCATGGCCGCGCCCTTCCTGGGCCTGTCGATGCCGTTCGGCAGCGCCCTTCTGCTGCTGGGCGGCATGGTGCTGGCCTCGGTGGGCTTCGCGGCGCTGGGCTTCCTGGTCGCCTGGGGCCTGCGCTCGACGGCCGGTTTCCACGCCATCATGATGGTCTTCCTGATGCCGCTGTGGATGCTGTCGGGCGCCCTGTTCCCGGTCGCCGGCGGGCCGGGCTGGCTGGGCGTGGTGGTGGCCGCCAATCCGGTCAGCCACGCCTTGACGCTGCTGCGCGCCCCGTTCTATGCCGGGCCGGCCGAGTTGTTCACCACGCCGTCCTACCTGATCTCGCTGGCCGTCACGCTGACCTGGGCGGGGGGATGTCTGGCCGCCTCGATGTGGCGGGTCGAGCGTCGCGAGCGCGGCGCGCCGATCACCGCCTGA
>JADFZP010000099.1 GCA_015232485.1 Alphaproteobacteria bacterium | reverse complement strand
CCCGGTGGCCGCCGCCGCCGCGGCCCCGGTGGCCGCCGCCCCGGTCGAAGAGCAGACCGAGTTCGACGTGATCCTCGCCGACGCCGGCGAGAAGAAGATCAACGTCATCAAGGAAGTCCGGGCGATCACCGGCCTGGGCCTGAAGGAAGCCAAGGACCTGGTCGAGGCCGCCCCCAAGGCCGTCAAGGAGGCCGTGACGAAGGACGAAGCGGCGAAGATCAAGAAGCAGCTGGAAGAGGCCGGTGCCAAGGTCGAAGTCAAGTAACTGCGACCGATCCGATTTCTGGCCTACAGGCCGGGAGCGGCGCGCCAAGGTGGCGCGTCCGCTCTCGGCCCGCTGGCGCTTCGGGTTTCCCCGCCTTGGGCGGGACGCGCGCGGCGGCGCGACGACACCGCCGCACGAAATTCATCGGCGGGCCGCAGGCCCTGCTGAACCTCGGCGGGCCTTTCGCCCGTCGAACCGACGTATGACGAGGAGCGGCAATGGCTAAATCCTTCACGGGCCGGAAGCGCGTCCGCAAAAGTTTCGGACGCATCCCCTCGGTGGCACCCATGCCCAACCTGATCGAGGTGCAGAAAAGCTCCTACGATCATTTCCTGCAGATGGAGACGGCGCCCGAGCAGCGGGCCAATGTCGGCCTGCAGGAAGTCTTCAAGTCGGTGTTCCCGATCAAGGACTTTTCCGAGCGCGGCACGCTTGAATTCGTCAAGTACGAGCTCGAAATTCCGAAATACGACGTCGAGGAATGCCAGCAACGGGGCATGACCTTCGCGGCGCCGCTCAAGGTGACCCTGCGCCTCGTGGTCTGGGACATCGACGAGGACACGGGCGCCCGCTCGATCCGCGATATCAAGGAGCAGGACGTTTACATGGGCGACATGCCGCTCATGACGTCCAACGGCACCTTCATCATCAACGGCACCGAGCGCGTGATCGTCTCGCAGATGCACCGCTCGCCGGGCGTCTTCTTCGACCACGACAAGGGCAAGACGCATAGCTCGGGCAAGTATCTGTTCGCGGCCCGCGTCATCCCCTATCGCGGCTCGTGGCTGGACTTCGAGTTCGATGCCAAGGACCTCGTCTATGTCCGCATCGACCGCCGCCGCAAGCTGCCGGTGACGACGCTGCTCTACGCGCTCGATTCGGCCGAGACCGAGGCGGCGCGCGCCAAGCGGGTCGCCGACGGGCTGCGTCCGCTCGAGCCGGGCGAGGCGCGCGGCATGACCGCCGAGGAGATCCTTGGCAACTTCTACGGCACCGTGATCATCACGCGCGGCCAGCAGGGCTGGAAGACGGCCTTCGAGCCCGAGCGCCTGAAGGGCGTCAAGCTGACCGCCGACCTTCACGACGCCAAGACCGGCAAGGTGATGGCCGAGGCCGGCACCAAGATGACGCCCCGCCTGGGCCGCAAGCTGCGCGAGCAGGGTCTCGAAGAGGTGCAGTTGCGCCCCGAGGATCTGGTCGGCACCTATGTCGCGCTGGACGTCGTCAACGAGGCGACCGGCGAGATCCATGTCGAGGCCGGCGAAGAGCTGACCCTGGCCAAGATCGCCGAGCTGGAGAAGTCGGGCGTCGTCGAACTGCCCACGCTGGCGATCGACCACGTCAATGTCGGCCCCTACATCCGCAACACGCTGGCGGTCGACAAGAACGGCTCGCGCGAGGAAGCGCTGATCGACATCTACCGGGTCATGCGCCCCGGCGAGCCGCCCACGCTGGAGACGGCCGAGGCGCTGTTCCAGGGCCTGTTCTTCGACAGCGAGCGCTATGATCTGTCGGCGGTCGGCCGCGTCAAGATGAACTCGCGCCTTAGCATCGGCAACGTCCCCGACACCGTGCGGGTGCTGCGCAAGCAAGACATCCTGGGCGTCATCAAGATCCTTACCGATCTCAAGGACGGCCGCGGCGAAATCGACGACATCGACCATCTCGGCAATCGCCGCGTCCGGTCGGTGGGCGAATTGATGGAGAACCAGTACCGTCTGGGCCTGTTGCGCATGGAGCGCGCCATCCGCGAGCGCATGTCGTCGGTCGACATCGACTCGGTGATGCCGCACGACCTGATCAACGCCAAGCCGGCGGCGGCGGCGGTGCGCGAGTTCTTCGGCTCGTCGCAGCTCAGCCAGTTCATGGATCAGACCAATCCGCTGTCCGAAATCACCCACAAGCGCCGCCTTTCGGCGCTCGGGCCGGGCGGTCTGACCCGCGAGCGCGCCGGCTTCGAGGTGCGCGACGTCCATCCCACCCATTACGGCCGCATCTGCCCGATCGAGACGCCGGAAGGCCCGAACATCGGTCTGATCAACTCGCTGGCCACCTTCGCCCGGGTCAACCAGTACGGCTTCATCGAAAGCCCGTACCGCAAGATCACCGACGGCAAGGTCACCGACACCGTCGACTATCTGTCGGCGATGGAGGAGGGCAAGTACACCATCGCCCAGGCCAATTCCGCGCTGGACTCCGAGGGCCGCTTCTCCAGCGATCTGGTGAGCTGCCGCGGCGGCGGCGAGTTCGTGATGGCGCAGCCGGCCGACATCAACTACATCGACGTGTCGCCCAAGCAGCTCGTTTCGGTGGCCGCGGCGCTGATCCCGTTCCTTGAGAACGACGACGCGAACCGCGCGCTGATGGGCTCGAACATGCAGCGTCAGGCGGTGCCGCTGATCCGCGCCGAGGCGCCGCTGGTCGGCACCGGCATGGAGCACGCGGTGGCCCGCGACTCGGGTGCCGCGATCTCGGCCCGGCGGGCGGGCATCGTCGACCAGGTCGACGCCACCCGCATCGTCATCCGCGCCACCGAGGACACCAACGCCGCCTCGGCGGTCGACATCTACAACCTGCTGAAGTTCCAGCGTTCCAACCAGAACACCTGCATCACCCAGCGTCCGCTGGTCCGGGTGGGCGACCGGGTGGCCCAGGGCGACATCATCGCCGACGGCCCCTCGACCCAGCTTGGCGAGTTGGCCTTGGGCCGCAACGTGCTGGTCGCGTTCATGCCGTGGAACGGCTACAACTTCGAAGATTCGATCCTGATTTCCGAGCGCATCGTGCGCGACGACGTCTTCACCTCGATCCACATCGAGGAATTCGAGGTGATGGCCCGCGACACCAAGCTGGGCCAGGAGGAAATCACCCGCGACATTCCGAACGTCGGTGAAGAGGCGCTCAAGAATCTCGACGAGGCGGGCATCGTCTACATCGGCGCCGAGGTCAAGCCGGGCGACATCCTGGTCGGCAAGGTCACGCCGAAGGGCGAAAGCCCGATGACCCCGGAAGAGAAGCTGTTGCGCGCCATCTTCGGCGAAAAGGCCTCGGACGTCCGCGACACCTCGCTGCGGCTGCCGCCCGGCGTCTCGGGCACCATCGTCGAGGTCCGCGTGTTCTCGCGCCGCGGCGTCGAGAAGGACGAGCGCGCCCTGGCCATCGAGCGGGCGGAAATCGATCGTCTGGCCAAGGATCGCGACGACGAGCGGGCCATCCTCGAGCGGAGCTTCTACGCCCGCCTGAAGGAGCGTCTGGTCGGCCATGTCGTGGTCACCGGCCCGAAGGGCGTCCGCAACGGCACCCAGATCACCGAGGCGCTGCTGACCGAGTTCCATCCCAGCCAGTGGCGCAACGTGGCGCTCGAAGACGACGCGGTGATGGCCGACATCGAGGCCATGAAGCGCTACTTCGACCGCGGCGTGCAGAAGCTGCAGGAGCGGTTCGAGAACAAGGTCGACAAGCTCCAGCGCGGCGACGAACTGCCGCCCGGCGTGATGAAGATGGTCAAGGTGTTCGTCGCGGTGAAGCGCAAGCTGCAGCCCGGCGACAAGATGGCCGGCCGGCACGGCAACAAGGGCGTCATCTCGCGGATCATGCCGGTCGAGGACATGCCCTATCTCGAGGACGGCCAGCACGTCGACATCGTGCTGAACCCCCTGGGCGTTCCGTCGCGCATGAATGTCGGGCAGATTCTGGAAACCCATCTGGGCTGGGCCTGCGCCGGCCTGGGCGGCCAGATCGGCCAGATGCTCGAACGCATGAAGTACGGCAGCGCCACGCTGGACAACCTTAAAACCAAGCTCGCCGACGTCTACGGCGCCGCCTATGACGAAGACATCGCCGACATGACCGACGACGAGGTGATCGAACTGGCCGGCAATCTGCGGCCCGGCGTGCCGATCGCCTCGCCGGTGTTCGACGGGGCGCGCGAAAGCGACATCGTCGAGATGCTGGACAAGGCGGGTCTGGACCGCTCGGGCCAGGTCGTCCTGGTCGACGGCCGCACCGGCGAGCCCTTCGACCGCAAGGTCACCGTGGGCTACATCTACATGCTGAAGCTGCACCACCTGGTCGACGACAAGATCCACGCCCGTTCGATCGGCCCGTACTCGCTGGTCACCCAGCAGCCGCTGGGCGGCAAGGCGCAGTTCGGCGGACAGCGCTTCGGCGAAATGGAGGTGTGGGCCCTCGAGGCTTACGGCGCCGCCTATACGCTGCAGGAGATGCTGACGGTGAAGTCCGACGACGTGTCGGGCCGCACCAAGGTCTACGAGGCGATCGTCCGTGGCGACGACACCTTCGAGGCCGGCATCCCCGAGTCGTTCAACGTGCTGGTCAAGGAGATGCGGTCGCTCGGCCTCAACGTCGAGTTGAACCAGCGCAGCTATTGATGCGAAAGCGGGAGGCGGGCCTACCCCCTCCCGCGCCTCCGCGATCGTGCAGGAGAGTCGAGACATGAACGAGTTGATGAAGATCTTCGGTCAGGCCAGCGGTACGCAGACCTTCGACCAGATCCGCATTTCGATCGCCAGCCCCGAGCGGATCCGCTCGTGGTCGTTTGGCGAGATCAAGAAGCCCGAGACCATCAACTACCGCACCTTCAAACCGGAGCGGGACGGGCTGTTCTGCGCCCGCATCTTTGGGCCGATCAAGGATTACGAGTGCTTGTGCGGCAAGTACAAGCGAATGAAGTATCGCGGCATCATCTGCGAGAAGTGCGGCGTCGAGGTCACCCTGGCCAAGGTGCGGCGCGAGCGCATGGGCCATATCGAGCTGGCCTCGCCGGTCGCCCACATCTGGTTCCTGAAGTCGCTGCCCAGCCGCATCGGCCTTCTGATCGACATGACGCTGAAGGACCTCGAGCGGATTCTCTATTTCGAGAATTACGTCGTCGTCGAGCCCGGCCTGACGCCCCTGAAGCTGCACGAGCTTCTGTCGGAAGACCAGTATCAGCGCGCCGTCGAGGAATATGGCGAGGATTCCTTCACCGCCGGCATCGGCGCCGAGGCGATCCGCTCGATGCTCACCACCATCGAGCTCGAGCCCGAGCGCGACCGCCTGAAGGGCGAACTGCGCGAGACCACCTCGGAAGCCAAGCGCAAGAAGCTGGTCAAGCGCCTGAAGCTGGTCGAGGCTTTCATGGAAAGCCAAAGCCGGCCGGAATGGATGATCCTCGAGGTCATCCCGGTGATTCCGCCCGAGCTGCGCCCGCTGGTGCCGCTGGATGGCGGCCGCTTCGCCACCTCGGACTTGAACGACCTTTATCGCCGCGTCATCAACCGCAACAATCGTCTGAAGCGGCTGATCGAACTGCGCGCCCCCGAGATCATCGTGCGCAACGAAAAGCGCATGCTGCAGGAGGCGGTCGACGCCCTGTTCGACAACGGCCGTCGCGGCCGCGCCATCACCGGCGCCAACAAGCGGCCGCTGAAGTCCTTGTCCGACATGCTGAAGGGCAAGCAGGGCCGCTTCCGTCAGAACCTGTTGGGCAAGCGCGTCGACTACTCGGGCCGTTCGGTCATCGTGGTCGGTCCCGAGCTCAAGCTGCACCAGTGCGGCCTGCCCAAGAAGATGGCGCTCGAGCTGTTCAAGCCGTTCGTCTATTCCAAGCTCGAACTCTATGGCATGGCCACCACCATCAAGGCGGCCAAGCGCATGGTCGAGAAGGAGCGTCCCGAGGTCTGGGACATCCTGGAAGAGGTGATCCGCGAGCATCCGGTCCTTCTGAACCGCGCGCCGACCCTGCACCGTCTGGGCATCCAGGCCTTCGAGCCGACCCTGATCGAGGGCAAGGCGATCCAGCTTCATCCGCTGGTCTGCACCGCCTTCAACGCCGATTTCGACGGCGATCAGATGGCCGTCCACGTTCCGCTTTCGCTGGAAGCCCAGCTTGAAGCGCGCGTCCTGATGATGTCGACCAACAACATCCTGTCGCCCGCCAACGGCAAGCCGATCATCGTGCCGTCGCAGGATATCGTGCTCGGCCTTTACTACATCACCATGGAGCGCGACGAGCAGCCGGGCATGTCCCTGGTGCTGCGCGACGTCGGCCAGTTGAAGCGGGCGATCGACGCCAAGGTGCTGTTCTTCTACGACCCGCGCAACCCGCGCCAGCCGGTCGACACCAGCG
The DNA here is from genome assembly GCA_015232485.1 of Alphaproteobacteria bacterium. Classification (GTDB taxonomy): domain Bacteria; phylum Pseudomonadota; class Alphaproteobacteria; order Rhodospirillales; family Magnetospirillaceae; genus JADFZP01. The sequence goes on along the minus strand of JADFZP010000099.1, from coordinate 2,833 downwards.
ACATCGACGCGCTGATGATGCGCATCACCCGTCGCGAGGTCACCGCCCATCGCGCCGTTCCGCTGCCCGACCGCGCCACACTCGAAAAGGCCTTGGCCAACCGCGATCTGCGGGTCTTCGATCTGGCCAAGCCGGGCACCGGCTTCCCGGGCTCGATCGACGACGCCATCACGATGGTCAAGGCGGGCACGGCCGTGCTGTTCCGCACCCCGGTGTTCGGCGGCATCGCCGAGATCGAGGAGGCGTTGCAGCAGAAGGTCATCAATCTGCACGCCCGCGTGAAGGCCCGCTATCACACCGTCGACGCCGACGGCAAGCCGGTCACCCTGATCGTCGACACCACCTGCGGCCGCATGCTGCTGTCGCAGGTTCTGCCCCGCCATCCGGCGGTGCCCTTCGCGCTGATCAACCGCTTGTTGACCAAGAAGGACATCCAGAACGTCATCGACACCGTCTACCGCCATTGCGGCCAGAAGGAGACGGTGATCTTCGCCGACCGCGTGATGGGCATGGGCTTCAGCCACGCCTGCCGCGCCGGCATCTCGTTCGGCAAGGACGATCTGGTGATTCCGCCCGAGAAGGAGCCGCTGGTCAGCGACACCGAGACTCGGGTCAAGGAATTCGAGCAGCAGTACCAGGACGGCCTGATCACCCAGGGCGAGAAGTACAACAAGGTGGTCGACGCGTGGTCGAAATGCACCGACGACGTCGCCGACGCGATGATGAAGGAAATCTCCAGGCTGGATCCGGGCAAGCCGATCAACTCGGTCTACATGATGGCCCATTCCGGCGCCCGCGGTTCGGCGGCCCAGATGAAGCAGCTCGCCGGCATGCGCGGCCTGATGGCCAAGCCGTCGGGCGAAATCATCGAGACGCCGATCATCTCGAACTTCAAGGAAGGCCTGACCGTGCTGGAGTACTTCAACTCCACCCACGGCGCCCGCAAGGGCTTGGCCGACACGGCGCTGAAGACCGCCAACTCGGGCTATCTGACGCGTCGTCTGGTCGACGTGGCGCAGGACGCCATCGTCCATCTCGAGGACTGCGGCACCACCCGCGGCCTGACCGTCTCTCCGGTGGTCGAGGGCGGCGAGGTGATCGCCTCGCTGGGCGAACGCATCCTGGGCCGTTCGGCGTCGCGTGACATCGTGCATCCGATCACCGGCGAAGTGCTGGTGGCGGGCGCCGAGATCATCGACGAGGCGGCGGTCGACGCCATCGAGGCGGCCGGCATCGAGACGGTGGTGATCCGTTCGGTGCTGACCTGCGAGGCCCTGACCGGCATTTGCGGCTCGTGCTATGGCCGCGATCTGGCGCGGGGCACGCGGGTCAATGTCGGCGAGGCGGTTGGCGTCATCGCGGCGCAGTCGATCGGCGAGCCGGGCACCCAGCTCACCATGCGTACCTTCCACATCGGCGGCGCCGCCCAGCGCGGCGCCGAGCAGAGCCACGTCGACTCGGCCTTCGACACCACGGTCAAGATCATCAACCGCGCCGTGGTGACCAACAGCGCCGGCCAGACCGTGATCATGTCGCGCAACTGCGAAATCGCGCTGACCGACGACAACGGCCGTGAGAAGGCGCGTCACCGCGTCCCCTACGGCGCCAAGCTGCTGACCGACGACGGCGCCCGCGTCACCAAGGGCACCCGTCTGGCCGAGTGGGACCCCTACACCTTGCCGATCCTCACCGAGCGCGAAGGCATCGCCCATTACGTCGATCTGATCGAGGGCATGTCGGTGCGCGAGGTGCTCGACGAGGCGACCGGCATCACCGCCAAGGTGGTGGTGGACTGGAAGCAGCAGGCGCGTGGCGCGGATCTCCGCCCGCGCATCACCCTGCGCGACGCCAAGGGCGAAGTGGTCCAGTTGGTCAACGGTCTGGAGGCCCGCTACTACATGTCGGTGGACGCCATTCTCCAGGTCGAGAACGGCCAGAAGGTGCATGCCGGCGACGTGCTGGCCCGCATCCCGCGCGAATCCTCGAAGACTCGCGACATCACCGGCGGTCTGCCGCGCGTCGCCGAGTTGTTCGAGGCGCGCAAGCCGAAGGATCACGCGATCATCGCCGAGATCGAGGGCCGCGTCGAATTCGGCAAGGACTACAAGTCCAAGCGCCGCATTCTGGTGGTCCCCGAGGACGGCGACTCGGTCGAGTACCTGATCCCCAAGGGCAAGCACATCTCGGTGCAGGAAGGCGACTTCGTGCGCAAGGGCGACCCCCTGATGGACGGCAATCCGGTGCCGCACGACATCCTGAAGGTGCTGGGCGTGGAAGCGCTGGCCCAGTACCTGATCAACGAGATCCAGGAGGTCTATCGGCTCCAGGGCGTGAAGATCAACGACAAGCACATCGAGGTGATCGTTCGCCAGATGCTGCAAAAGGTCGAGATCACCGACGGCGGCGACACCACCTTCCTGGCGGGCGAGCAGATCGACCGCATGGACGTCGACGCCGAGAACGAGAAGACCATCCGCGAGGGTGGCCGCCCGGCCGCCGGCAGCCCGGTGCTTCAGGGCATCACCAAGGCCAGCCTGCAGACCAGCTCGTTCATCTCGGCGGCGTCGTTCCAGGAGACCACCCGCGTGCTTACCGAGGCCTCGGTCTCGGGCAAGCAGGACAACCTGATGGGTCTCAAGGAAAACGTCATCGTCGGCCGTCTGATCCCGGCCGGCACCGGCAGCGTGATGAACCGCCTGCGCGAGATCGCGGCCACCCGCGATCGCGAACTGGGCGTCTCGCCGGAAGCGCGGGAGGAAGCCGCCCCGGCGGCCATCCCCAACAACCCGCCCGCCCCGCCGCCAGCGGAGTAGGCGAGAGCCGAACAAGAAAA
>JADFZP010000098.1 GCA_015232485.1 Alphaproteobacteria bacterium | reverse complement strand
CGGTCGTGGCGGACAGGTAGTAGTTGGCGCCGGGCGTCAGGGTGGGGAGGGCCGCTTCGGTGGCGGGGGTCCAATCGTCGAGGTCCAGCGGACCAGAGGCGACCAGGAGCACTCGGAGGCCGGCGGCGGTCGCCACCAGCGCCAATCCCAGCGCCGCAGCTTCGGCGAGGGTGCCGAGGGCCAGCACGCCGCGCCCGGTGACCGTGCCGCGCACCACTTGGCCGGCGCTCACGGGCATATCGGCCTCGACATCGATCAAGGTGCGACCGAGGTCGGCGGCGGTGGCGCGGCGGGTGGCGCCGTCCTGGACGATGGGCAGCAGTTCGGCGCCGCTCAGTGGGCCGGCGGCGTCGAGTTCGGATATGCGCTTGTCGGCCATGGTCAGGGCTCCAGGTTGAGGGTGTCGCCGGCTTCGGTCAGCAACCGGCCGCCGTCTTCGAGACGCAGCAAGCCCAGCCGGGCGAGAACGGCGCGAATGCTGGTCAGGGCGAGGGAGAGGCCGAGGCGCATCAGGTCAAGCCCACGATCGAGGTTGCGGTCGTGGCGGCTCCGATGCGCCGGAAGCGTATGGGCAGGATCGAGCCGGCGGGCACGGCGGCGAATGTGACCGGCGAATCGTCGTCGGCGAGAGTGCCGATCACGTCGCCGGTTCCGCCGACATAGAGGGCGCGGGTGGTCTCGGCCAAGTCGGTATCGGCCGGGGCGATGGTGAAGGCCGAGGTGGCTGGCGTGTCGAGGCCGGCCGCGAACGAGGCGAAGGGATCGGATGCGGGCATGGTTTCAGCCCTTCACGTTGGGAATGGTCAGGTGCACTTCATTGCCGAGCCGCTGCGCTTCCATGGCGCCGGCTATGGCCGCGCGAACCCCTTCCAGCATTTCGGCAACGTGCGGGTGGTCGGCGCCACCGGCCAGCGCGGCTTCGGCCTTGAGCAGGTGCCTAATGACCTTGGCCGGCTTGCGGTAGCCGGCGGCTCGGCGGAGTTCGCTCATTGCTGGATTGGTGTGGCGGATCATCGGCAGCAACTTGAGGAAGTCCAACAGCAGCTTGCGGTGTCCCTCCTTCGCATGGGCGGGGTAATCCTCGGCGCCGGCCAGACGGTGCCAAGCGGCCACGGCACCATGGGCGGCGCGCTCGATCTCGGCGCGGCTGTTGGCGGTGATGGCGACCTTGCAGGCGTTGAGCAGCAGTCCGGCGGCGTCATAGGACGAATATTCGGCCATCACTTGGGTTGCGAGCTGCGAGGCCGGCGGGATTGTCGGGCTGTCGGTTGTCATACGGTTTCCTTTCTCAGGGTTCGGAAAAGGCATCGGCGAGCCCGTCCGCGAAGGCGTCGGATACGGCGGCCTCGCGCTTGATCGCCTCGACGCTGGTTTTCTCGACCAGGGCGCGGTAACGGCGGGCGGTGGCGTCGGCCTTGGCGCGGAAGTGATGGATGGCGCGCTCGACGACGCGCCGCTGTGCCCTGCTCTTGCACGCGGCCCGCACGTCGCCCAGCGCGCGGCAGTAGCCGGCGGCTCTCGCTTCGATCAGGCTCGCCATCTCGCGGCAAGCGTCCGCGGCATCCTCAAGGGAGCCGGCATCATCGATGCGCTCGTGCAGTTGGCGGGCGCGCTCGGCGAGTGCATCATCATCATCGCCAAGGCGGGCCAGAAAGGCTTGGGGGCCGATCATGCCACCATCCGCTGTTGGGCCAGCCACGCGGCAACGGCCTCGGCGTTCGGGTCGCCCAGTTCGGCGGCATGCTCGCGATAGTCGGGGTAGACGGCGGCGATGTTCTGGCGGATGCCTTCGCGGGTGATGGTGGTTTGGTGAAGCACTCCGCCGATGCACAGGGCGAGGTCGAAGCTGTGCTGGATTTGATGCTGCACCATCGCGGCGCGGATCATCTGGGCATCCGTGGCGGTGCTGGGCAGCGCCAGCGACTTGTGACCAGGGCGGAGGTGGATGCCCTGCGGGATCGCGTCCACCGTGACGCCCTTTCGGTCGCCTCGGACGGCCACGGCGCGAAGGGTGTTCGTCCGGTCGGACCATCCCGCCAAGGTCAGTTCGATCAGGTGCCCATGGTCGAACCAGACTTCGTCGACCGCTGCCACAGTCCCGCCGAGCAAGGCGCAGACTTCGGCCTCGGCGGCATCGAACGTCGCGAAGGCGTCGAGGATGGCTTCATAGGCGTCAATCCACCATGCGTTGCCGCGCCCGGCCACTGCGAACTTGCCGCTGGCCGCGATGTGGCACTTGCTCTCGCTCAGACGAACGGGAGTCCCGCCGCGATACGTCATCGTGTCAGTGAAGACCCGGATGGCGTCCGGCGCGATTGCGAGATTGGCGACACTCATGAAAATGCCTCCTTCATCATCAATTGAGCCTCGTCGGCCACAGTGTCGGGCAAGTCTTCGGCCGCCTCCATCTCGCGCGCATACGCTTCCTGCTGTCGCATCGCATCCTGATAGGCGGGATCAGCGTTGCGGATTGCTTGATTGAGCGCGTTCTGTGCTGCCACCTCGTTGCCGAGTAGGGTGACCAGGGCCGGCTTGAGACTGGTCAGCCGCGCGACTTCGGCGGCATAGGCGCGGGCTGGATCGAGGCTTTCCAGCATGGATTGGGCGGCGCGCATCTGCGCATCGGCGGCGCGATCCAGTTCGGCGCGATAGCCGCCGACCGTCTTCAGGACGGAAGCCCAATCGTCATCGGCCCGGCCGAGGTTGCTATGCAGGTCGTCCCACAGCACCGAGCCCTTCGGCGGGTCGGCCAGCTTGTCGAGGGCGCCCTGAAGCTCGATGATCCGCTTCGTCGTCGTCTCGATGTCGCCGCGGGCCTTCGCAAGGGGTTCCTTCATGTATTCGATGGTGGCGCTGCCAGGGAGGAACTGTTGTTCGTCTCGCAGTCGCTTGGCGTCGGCCTGTAGAAGGTCGACGGCGGCATGTCGGCGGGCGAGGTTTTCGGCCTCGATCGCCATTGCCGCATTCACCCGCTCGACGGCTTCGGCCCGCTTCGCCTCGGCAATGGCGTGCGCGTTCTGCGCTTCGGTCGAGGTCAACTCGCGGGCGCTCTTGAGCGCGGCCGTGTACTTGTCCGTTGCGTCCGCGGCGTCCTTGGTGTTCGCGCCGACTTTGAACATGCCAACGGCCAGCGCCCCGGCCACAGCGCCAGCGGCGCCGAGCACCGCGCCCCAAGGCCCGAAGACGCCCAACATTTGGCTGCCCTGTTGGGTGAGGGCGACCAATGCGTTCTGGCCGCCGGCCACCTGGGTCGCGAAATCTCCGATTTGAAAGCCGGCCTGCTGCGCGATGTTTCCAAATCGGGAGTGCTTCTGGCCGGCCGCATCGGCGGCGCGACTCATTCCGATCAACGCGGTGGAATGTCCGGCTGCGGCAAGCGTCGCCATCTCCGCTCGCCTGCGCGCGGTATCCAGCAACTGGGCATGGCGATCGAGGGACAGGATTCCGCCGGTCATGGCACGATCAAGAAGCTCTTGCTGGCGGCGCAACCTGTCGTGGGCGGCGGCAACCGGATCGAGTTGCCGTTCGAGCTTGGCGAGGCTCGATGTCAGCCGGTCGCTAGCGCGAACGCTATGCTCGGAAACCTTGATGTTGGCACCGAATTTGCTCGCAAGTTCGTCCAGGGAGCCGGCTGCCCTCTCGGCGGCGCGCTCGGTATCATTGTAGCCGCGAACCGCCTTCGAGGCGTCGACTTCGAGTTCAACAATTCGCCGTTCGGTCGTCATCTCACGTTCGCTCCGAATGGGCCGAGCCGTGTCGGCGGCTCGGCTTCATCGATCAGGCTGGCGGGTTGCTGGTCGGCGCGGTCGTCGGATGGCCCAGGATGGCGACGGCGGCGAGGTACGCATCCCCCGCGTTGGCGGCGGGCGTGATGGTCACGCGGGCGTATCGCTTGCCGCCGATGTAGCCGATCTTGCGGCACTCGTTGTCGTCGGCGAACGTGAAGCCGGCCAAGGCTTCGGTCCCGATCAGCCCGGTATCGGGAACCGCCGCCGCGTCGGACAGGTCGGCTTCATCGCCATGCTCGACCAGGGTCGAGAACGTGGCGTCGGCATCGGCCAGCGAGCCCGTCAGAATGACGAAGGTCAGCGAGCCATAGCCGAGGGTGTCGATCACCTGGCCCACGGCGGGCGTGTTGTCGGTTACAGCCGCGCCGGGCGAAATCGCACGGACGGGACGGATATTGTTCATCAGGTCACGCATGGTCCAATTCTCCTTACGCGGTCGCGATCTTCAGCTTGCGGATGGCCTCGGCCTTGGCCACGCCACCAGCCACGCGGCGGCGGCCATGGAACCGGACCATTCCATTGGTCGCCTGGGTGAAGGGGTCGCGAACGATGGCGAGCGGGACGCGATCGAAAATCCGATATGCGGCCGCGAAATCGCCGAAAATGAGCGGATAGGCGTTGGCTTCGATGTCGGGCAGATCGGGCATCTCGATCACCGGCCGGCCGAGGATCGTCGGGGGCGAGGCGGCCGACAGGGAATCGGTCCAGAGGTAATCGCCCGAGCCACTTTTCAGCTTGCGCACGGCGGCGGTGGTCGCGGCGTTCATCCCCCAAACCGCATTGGCACGGTAGGCGCTCGGCAGGGCATAGTAGATGTCGATCAGGCTGTCCGCGCTTAGGGTGGACGCGGCGCCGCTGGCGGTGTAGCTCAGGCCGGCGTCGGCCATGAAACCGAGGGGGCGAAGCGCGCCGTTGCCGTTGACGAAGGCGGCGGACTCCGAGACGCCGAATTCCTCGCCGAACTCGAAGGAAAGCAGCGCGGCCACGTCGAGTGCAGCATCCTCGAGCGCGGCATGCGACACGTCAACGTATGCGCTGATTTCGCGCACCTCGTATCGGTGCTGGCCGAAGGTGACGCTGGTTTCGCTCCGATCAGCGGTCTCGCCGGTCCACTGGGCGGTCATGCCGCCGGTGCGCCGGGGCAGGACGGCGGCCGAAGCGGAAATCGACATCACGCGGGCGACCGAGCGCACGGGACTGAACAGGCGGACGTTGCGCTGAAGTTCGGGGATGAAGGCGTCGGGCGCGATGTAGCCGCCGGCCGTGTCGTCGGAGACGCGCAGCGAGCGGATTTCATCGGCCGTCATCGCCTCGCGCCCATGGCGCACGAATGAGTTGAAGGCGCGCATTTCCAGTTCGCCGGCCGAGCGGGTCTCGACGGTGGCGCCGGGGCGGCGGCCGATGGTCTCGGCCCGGTCGACGCGGGCGCGCATCTCGGTAAGGCCGGCCTCGATGGCGCCGACCCGCTGCTCGACGGTGGCGGTCAGGCCGTCAATCGCCGAACGAATCTCGGTCATCAGGTCGGGCGCTTCGGTGCCGTCGTCTCGGGTCTCCCACGAAACGCGGCTGGGGATATGCGTCATTGGTGCTTGTCCTTTCTCAGCCGCTCGGTGGCGGCGTTGATGATCGCGGCAAGTCCCGCCGCAGGGGAAACGGATCGAATCGCCGTCACCCGCGCGGCGCCTTGGGCCGGCCGGGTGACAAGCGACACTTCGATCAAGTCGACGGCCTCGACGCGGCGGCCGGTCTTGGTGGACGCTGCCTTGATGGTTCGGAATCCGATCGAGAGGCCGTCAACAGCACCCGCCTTCAGAAGGGCGAAGGCGTCTCGGCCGGCGGTGGCGTCAAGCACGAGGCGCCCGGCAACCCGCAAGCCCCGCTCGTCCTCGATCACCTCGTCCCACACGCCCACGGGGGCGGCGGGGTCATGCGACCACAACATCAGCGGGCGGGTGCCGGCGGCGCGGTGCTGGGCGAGGCTGGCCGAGAAGGCGCCGCGGACGAGAACATCGCCGAAGGCGTCGGGCTGTCCCCATACGGCGGCATAGCCGCTGATCGTCCCGGTTTCGTCGGGCGCGAGCCGAATCTCGGGCGAGGCCGAGAAGGCGGTTTCGACCTTCATTGAGCGCCCTCCGTGCTGGCGGGGCTGTTGGAAGTCGGGGCGGGCGCGGTGTTGCTGGGTCTCATGTAGATTTCGCCACCGCGATATGGGCCGCGATTTTCCATCGCACGGCATTCGTTCGGGTTGAAGATGCCGGCGTTGATCGCCTGGGAATACGAGGCGAACCGGGCGGCCAGATCGGCGCGGGCCAAGTCGTCGACCAGGAATTCGGGATAGAGGCTGTCCCGCTCATCGGGAGCCAACAGGGAAACGCGAATGGCGTCTTGCCATAGTTTCAGGATCGGCATCAGGCAATAGGTCAGGAACTGCGCGCCCATTTCCTCGGCATTGGAATGGGTCACGCGCTCCATGTCCGCCAGGAGGTGCAAGGGCACGCGCCACAGCCGCGCCACCTCGGCCACCTGGAACCGCCTCATTTCGAGGAATTGCGCGTCGACGCTGGAAAGCTGCATCGCTTCCCAGGTCAGGCCGTTCTCAAGGATTGCGGTTCGGCCGCCGTTGTCGGCGCCGGCATAGATCGCCTCGAAGCTGGCGCGGAGTCGGGTGAGAACATCATCGGTCAGGCGGCCGGGAAACTTCAGCACTCCGCCCGGCTTGGCGCCGCGCCCGAACAGTCGGCTCGCGTGCTTTTCGAGGGTCATCCCGAGCGCGATTGCCTCGCGTCCAGAGGTGACGGGGCTGTCGCCCACATGGGGCTGAAGGCCAATTCCCTTGACGTGCAGGATGTCGGCCCGGCTGTACTCGCGCCGGCCGCCGTCCGCATCGGTCAGGACGAAGCGGGGTTCCATGGTCACCCGGTCGGGCTCGACCGAGACGGCGCGGCTGTCGAGTTGGATCAGTTCAACTGGCCGACCTTCATCGCGGGCGACGAAAGCGTAAGCGTTTCCGTGCAGCGCAAGGGCGGCCGTCATGCTCAGCCGGAATTCGGTAGAGCCGGTCCAGGGATTGGCCATGCTGGACAGCAGGCGGGAAACGGGGTGGTCGTCGGCGCGCTCGCGGCCACCATCGGGCAGGCGGCGGTAAAGATGGACGGGCAGTTGCGCCACCGACTCGGCCAATGTTCTGATCGTGCAGAAGACCGGCGCGTAGTGCATCGCGGTCTCGGGCGAAATGGCCATCCCGCTCGCCGTTGGCGTACCGCCCAGCAGCGCGGCGAGCAACGGGTCGTCGAGGCGGACGTTCGACGCCTTGGTCTCAATGCCGAAGAGTGATTTGAAAGCTTTAAGCACCGAGGCAGCCCATGAGCAATTTCTATGCTCATGGTGGCGCGTCTTTACTGCAACGAAAAGCGATGTTCCCCTTCAGTTCCTTGAGGAGCGCACCGGAGGATTTCGTAAATCTGCCGCCTCTCTCTCGGCATGCCCACGCCGCACTTCAGAGACTTCCACGCGACGGCCCGCGCTTCGTCTTCTGGCGGGCGATCATCGTTCTGCTCGTGACGCCAGCCGGCGGTGGCATAGCGGCGGAGATATGATGCGACGACATCAGCCGCCGCCCATGCCGTGGCGCCGGGCGCCAGCACCTCGGCGAGACGGCGCAACAGGTCGTCACGCTGGCGGCGCCGTTCGACGATCCACCAGGGCTGTTCGCCGGGCGCGCGATCGAGCCACAGCGCGGGTTCAAGGCCAGCCGCCGGGTTCGCCACATAATCGGCCAGTCGCTCGCGCAGCCACGCCATTTCCTCGGCGCCATCCTCGCCGGCCGCGATTGCGCGGATGATTTCCGGTGCAGACTTCACGAAGTCCCCCGTTTCTTGCTGCGCTTCGGGGGCTCGACGAAGCGGCGCAGTTCGGCTTTATCCTCGGCACTCAGCCTGTTCGTGCGGGAGCGGTAGAGAATGCCCTTCGCGAAATCGGATCGGAATCCGCGTTGATGCTTGAACGCGAACGCTTCGGCCACGGCCATCCAATCCAATGGCTGGCGATGGGCCTCCAACTCGGCTTCGAGTTCTTGGACGCGGCGGCTCGCCTTGTCGCGCATCTCGGCTTCTGCCTCTTTCCGGCCGGCCTTGAGCCCGCGCGCGTACCCTTCCATGCGCGATGCTTCAATCTGGGCTTCGCAACTCCTGCTCACCAGCGCGTCGAGGCTTGATGTTGGTCGCTCGGCGATTCCCTCGATCGCTTGGCCGAGCGACATGCCGGCGGCACGGGCCATCACGGCGGCCCTTCGAACGGCGGCCAATGCCTCGCCGTCCTGATCGGACTCGGCCAGGGCGATCACCTTCACGAAGCGGTCGCGATTGAGGTCGCCCATGGTCATGGTCCCGTGGCGCGGGTTGCGCCGCTGTCGGCGAGATACTGACGAAGCGTTGCCGCCGCCGTGGCGTTCAATCCGAAGCGGCCGGCCCGAAAATTCGAAATCTGCGGCCCGGACAGGTTGAGCATTTTGGCGATGCGCATGGTTTCCCCCCTGGGCGCATGCGCGACGTGCGCCGTCAGGTCCGCTCGAAGCTGGTCGACGGGCGCCGCTGCCGTGGGCTTGCCGCTCAGAAGGTCTTCGAGGTCGACTTGTCGCGGATCGTGGACGATGCCGTCAGCGCGGCGGCGGGGCTCGGCCTGCCCAGCCTGAACGAGAACAGCGGCGCGAACGGGCGCGAAGGGCACGACGTTGGCTTCGTTCCGATCCTCGATTGCCGGCGGCTGGCCGACGCTGGTCGGTGGTTCAGCGGGGCAGGGCTCGGAAGCGGGCGAGGTGGTGGCTGTGATGGCTGCGCTCGCCCCGGCCGCTCGCACCGAGGATGGTATATTATAAGTGTCGCGCTGGTGCGACTGTGCGGGCACCGAAATGGGCGTTGACGGTCGCGCTGGTGCGACTGTGACCGGCAATTTTCTTTCGTTCGAGGCTTCACGGTCGCGCTGGTGCGACTGTGTGTCGCGCTGGTGCGACCGTGTTCTGTTTTTTCCAGGGGATGCTTTGAGGGCTTCACGGTCGCACTGGTGCGACTGTGTATCCGGATGCCAACGCATGAAATCCTTGGTCGCCGGCTGATCGCCGCAGCGTTCCGCCGTCACTTCCCAGGTGCGGGCCTCCTTGGTCTTCAAGGAGAAGGTCGACGCGCGCCTCATCCTCAAGAAGCCGCGCTCGGTCAGTTCTGCGAAGGCGCGGGAGGACTGGTCCTTGCTCAAGCCAATGGCTTCCGCCTCTCGGACGGCATAGGCGAGGTCGCCGTTGTTGGCGCCGTTATGGCGTTGCCACACGTCGAGCAACAGGGCCTTCGCATTGGGCGAGAGGGTCTTCCACGCTGGGCTGTTCAGAAGCCAATGGTGCAGCAGCACGAAGGGGCCGGAACCGTTCCGGCCGGTCGCGTTAACCTTGCCGCCGCGCTTGCGCCTCGCCATGGCTCGGGCCTCCGGGGCGCTGGTCAGGCCACCTTCTCTTGCTCGGCGATC
>JADFZP010000097.1 GCA_015232485.1 Alphaproteobacteria bacterium | reverse complement strand
CCCTTGTGGCGCACGGTGCCCATGCCCATCGCGCCGCCGGCATAGGCCCAGCGGCCGTCGTGGCGGGTGAAGCGGGCGGTTTCGTGGTGGGCCTGATCCTTGCCCTGGACGCGGAAGCGGGCGGTGAAGGCCACCGTGCCGGTCTGGTCTTCGGGGCCGCCGCCTTCGGTGGCGCGGATTTCGAGGCCCAGCCACTCGGCGGTTTCGGCCCAGGTCTTGGTTTGCGCCGGGTCGAAATCGGCCTTTTCGGTGGGGCTCAGGCTGCGCTCCAGATAGCCGATGTCCGCCTTGACGAAGGCGGAGTAGCGCGAGCGCATCAGCGCTTCGGGCGTGGCGGCCGGGGCGCCGGCCAGCAAGGGGGCGCAGCAGGCCTCGAAGGTCTGCCCGCTGCCGCAGGGGCAAGGCGCGTCGGTCATCTTGTGGTTCCTCTCAGTTCGGCGGGGGCTCGGAAGGTGAAATTGGCGGGTGCGGCGGCCAGGGCGCGGCGGGCGCGCTCGATCTGCTCGACCAGATTGTGCGGCATGTGGTGCTCGCCGCCCAGGGCGCTGGCGATCTCCAGCACCGAGGGAATGCCCTTCTCGCCGCCGGTCACCACGCAGCCGCGGTCGTGGGCGGCGCGCACCAGGGCGCGGATCAGCGCCTTCTTGCCGGCCCGCACCATGAAGCGGGCGTCGGCCAGGCCCTGCTCGCCGCCCTCGGGGGCGATCAGCACGACGCGGTGATGCGGGTCGATGCCGTGCGGCGACAAATGGCCATAGGCGGCCAGCGAGATGTCGACCCGGCCTTCGAACTGCTCGGTCAGGCCCGCGATGGTGTCGCGATAATCCTCGTACGCGGTGAGCAGCGGCACGATCGCGGTGACGTCGCGCGGCGCCGCCACGTCGATATCGGTCGAGGCGCTCCACGGCTTCAGCTTGCCGGGCTGGATCACGCGGGCGCGGGTCCGCGCGAGGTCGGGGGCGCCCTCGCGGATGGCGCGGAACGCCTCCATCTCGCCGCCCGACGAGAAGCCGACGCCGTAATCGATCTGCACGCCGCCGATCGTCTCGGTCTCGGAGTCGAGCAGGATGCCCAGCACGTCCTCGACCGAATGCTCGGACCAGCCCGTGAGGCAGACCAGGAAATCGGCGTTGGCGTAGTCGCAGCTTTGCAGCAGGCCCAGCGCCTTGGCGCGCACCGCCTGATCCTGGGCGTTGGCCACGAAATCGGCCAGCGCGTCGCGGCCGACCAGTTCGATGCCGTTCAGGATGGTGCCCGGATCGACCTGCCCGACCAGCCGCTCGGTTTCGGCCGAGGGCGTGACGGCGGTCCAGGGATGCAGATAGGTCAGCAACTCGGCCAGGGTGTCGGTGTCGCTGCTTTGCACCGGCAGCACCAGGCCGAACTCGAAGGGCGGGGTGCGGAAGAAGCGCATGCGCAGCGCCGTCGCCATGCCGGTCCAACCCTGCATGCCCTGGTGCGACAGCACGTCGTCGCCCTCGACGATCAGCGGCTCGGGCAGGCCGGTGGCCAGGGCCAGCGCCACGCAACTGGCCGAGGGGCGCCTGCGCAACGGCCCCATGCCGCCGGTCGCCATCACGCCGCCCGCCTGGGCCGAGCCGACGCTGGTCAGATCGACCAGAATGCGGGCGTCCGGCCCAACCGCGCGGGCCAGCGCCGCGTTGGCCTGCTCGAAGGACAACCCGGCGCCCACCGTGACCAGCCCGGCCTCGGGCTCGATGCTCATCTGATTCGAGGCCAGCGCCTCGATGGGGGTCGAGGCCGGCACGATCTCGACGGCGGTGGCGCCGCGCGGCCGAATCGCCACCACGCCCTTGAACGCCTCGGCCGCCGCCCGGTCATAGGAGAACGAGTTGATCGCGCTGGTCAACCCGCCGGCCGGCATCACCGCCCAACCCGCCTCGACGGCGCCGCGCACCGCGCCGGTCAAGTCGTCGGCCGTCAGCAGCCGCGCCTCGAGCCGACGTCCGCCGTCGTCGGTCAAGTCGCATTCGGGAAGCTGCGTGATGTCGATGCGCTCGGGCATTGGGCACGGGTGGTGGAATGGGCGCGGGACTGTATCACCATCCGCGGCCGGGCTTAAGCGGTAACCGCTCTGGCGCGGCGCGCCGGTTCCGTGGCAGGATGGGAGCGCTTTCCGGTGCCCAAGGCGCCTCCTTGGGAGAATCGGGAAGGCGGTGCGACTCCGCCGCGTGCCCAACGCCGTGATGGGGACTGTTCGGACAAAGGCCACTGGCATCCGCCGGGAAGGCGTTCGGATGGGATGAACCTCAGTCGGAAGACCGGCCGGAAAGCCATTGTGCGCCGCCATGGACGGGCGGTGGCTCGTCGCTTTTCCATGAAGGGGACACCCATGGAAGCCGCCAAGATTCAAGCCGATCCCACCTTTTCGCCGGCCGAGCGCGAGGCCGTCTACCGTTGTATCTTCAACCGGCGCGACGTGCGCGGGCAGTTCCTGCCGACCCCCGTCGCCGACGACGTCCTGGCGCGCATCCTGCGCGCCGCCCACCACGCCCCCTCGGTCGGCTTCATGCAGCCTTGGGATTTCATCGTGGTCAGGGACGTGGGCGTCAAACGGGCGGTGCGCGACGCCTTCCAGTCCGCCCATGACGAGGCCGCCGAAATGTTCGACGCCGAGCGGCGGCCGACCTATCGCTCGCTGAAGCTCGAAGGCATCGTCGAGGCGCCGGTCGGCATCTGCGTGACCTGCGACCGCGGCCGCTCCGGCCCGGTGGTGATCGGACGCACCCATCAGCCGGAGATGGACCTCTACAGCGCGGTGTGCGCCGTCGAGAATCTGTGGCTGGCGGCCAGGGCCGAGAATATCGGCGTGGGCTGGGTGAGCATCCTGCGCCAAGACGATCTGCGCCGCGCGCTGGGCATCCCGCCGACCATCGATCCGATCGCCTATCTCTGCGTTGGCCACGTCTCCCACTTCTTCCAGGAGCCCGAACTGCAAACGGCCGGATGGCTGCCGCGCCTCGCCTTGCGCGACGTTCTGCGCATCGACGGATGGTCGGGGCGGTCGGGCGAGGACCCGCTCTATGAAGAGGTCGGCTGACTTACAGTATTCATGGGTAAAATCGCCCCCAAACGGAGTCTTGCGCGAATCCGGCCGGGGTTGCATAGTTGGGCAATGATCAGGGTTCTCGCCGCTCTCGTTTTCGTGCTGGTCCTGGCGTTCGCGCCGGGTGAGGCACAGGCTTCGCCGCATGACGATCATGCGGCGATGCGCGAGCACGCCCACCAATCCGAGACCCAATCCCAATCCCAGGCGCCGGCCATGCCGTCGCATGACGGGGGCCACTGCCGTTGCGCGACCGTCGGCGGCTGCCTGACGGCGGCCGTGGCGATGCCCGGCGAGCCGTTGATCCGTCTCGCGCCGACGCCGCTGGCGTCCGAGATGCCGCCGCGCGACGATCGCGCCCATCAGGCGTCGCCGATCCCGCCACTTAGGCCGCCGCGCGCTTAGCCATCCCTGATTCCGCGATGATTTTCTCTCGCTGACCGGGCTTGACCCGGCGGGATGATGCGCATGCTTGCCAAGCTTTTCTCCGCCGCCCTTGTGGCGCTGGCCCTGGTTTCGCCCGCTCGCGCGGCGCCAAGCTTCGCCGCCGAGGGCGAAATGTTCGAACTGGTGGTCCGTGCCGAGGCCGACCGCACCCTATTGTTTCTCGCCGAGCGCGATAGCAACGCGCCGGTCGAGGGCGCCGCGCTGGATGTCGAGATCGCCGGCCCCACCGCATGGAGCGGCCGCGCCGCCCCGGCCGGCGCGGGGATTTACGCCATCGACTGGCGGGCGGGCGCGTCGCCCGCCAACCTGACCGCCGTGGTCCAGTCGATGGGCCGCGACGATCTGATCCTGATCGAGGGTCTGCGCGTCGATGCGCCTCCGGCCGCGCCGGTCCAGGCCGCCGTGCCGTTGCTCAGCGACTGGCGGGTGCTGGGCGGCGGCGGGGCGGGGCTGCTGCTGGTCGCGTTCGGCCTGGGAATGCGGCTGTGCCGGAACCGGGCGGCGCCCTTGGCCCTGGCGCTGATCCTGGCGCCGTCCCTGGCTTTCGCCCATGCCGGCCACGACCATGGCGGTGCGGCCATCGGCGATGCCTTGCCGCCGGCCCGCGCCGTGGCGATGACCAAGGAGTCGCAGTTCCTGCTGGGCATCCGCACCTTCCGCGTCGAGGCGCGCGAGGCGGCCGACTCGGTGCGGCTGGCCGGCCGGGTGGTGCCCGATCCGGCCGGCTACGCGCGGCTGCAACCCTCGCAGTCGGGGCGCGTGCTGGCCGATCCCGACATCCCGATTCCCCATCCCGGCCAGCGGGTCAAACGCGGCCAGGCGGTGGCGGTGCTCGCGCCGACCCTGAACTCGGTCGATCTGGCCGAGCAGCGCGCCGCCCTCTACGAGACCGAAACCCAGATCGCCCGCACCGAGCGCCAGCTTTCGCGCTGGGAGCGGATCGGCGACGCGGTGGCCCGCAAAGAGGTCGACGACGCCCGCGGCGAGTTGGACCGTCTGCGCAAAAAGCGCGAACAACTGGCCGGCACCGCGCTGGGCCGCGAGGTGCTGACCGCGCCGATCGACGGCGTGATCACCGACTCGCATCTGGTGCCCGGCGAGATGCTGGCGCCCGAGCGCACCGCCGTCGAGATCGTCGATCCCGAGCGGCTTCGTATCGAGGCGGTGCTGCACGATCTCGGCTTGGCCGATCGCGTGGTGGGTGGATCGGCGGTCAGCCGGCAACTGCCCGGCCGCGTCTTCCCGCTCACCTTGGTCGGGCAGGGCGGTCGCATCGACCCGGCCGATCAGGGCCTTCATCTGCTGTTCTCGGTGCGCGAGGGGGCCAGCGCCCTGAAGCTTGGCCTCCCCGTGGACGTATGGGCCGAGACCGGCGCCGCCACCTTGCGCGTCGGGGTTCCGCTCGAGGCGGTGCTCGACGCGGGCGGGGCGCCGGCCGTGTTCGTCAAGACCGGCCCCGAGGCCTTCGAGCGCCGCCCGGTGCGGCTGGGCCGCATGGTCGGCGACTGGGCCGAGGTGGCGGCCGGGCTGGAACCCGGCGAGCGCGTCGTCGTCCAGGGCATGGCCCAACTCGCGGCGGTGCGCTGAGATGTTCGACCATGTCATAACCTTCTCGCTGCGCCACCGGCTGTTCGTGCTGGCGGTGGCGGCGGCCATGATCGTGTACGGCTCGCTGGTCCTGTCCCGGCTGCCCGTCGACGTATTCCCCGACCTCAACCGTCCAACCGTCACCATCATGACCGAGTCCGAGGGCCTCGCCCCGGAAGAGGTCGAAACGCTGGTCACCCTGCCGATCGAGACCACCATGAACGGCGCGCCGGGCGTGGCGCGGGTGCGCTCGAATTCCGGCATCGGCCTGTCGA
This sequence comes from Alphaproteobacteria bacterium, assembly GCA_015232485.1. Lineage (GTDB taxonomy): Bacteria > Pseudomonadota > Alphaproteobacteria > Rhodospirillales > Magnetospirillaceae > JADFZP01. The sequence continues at coordinate 3,933 of JADFZP010000097.1, read as the reverse complement.
TCGTCTTCGTCGAGTTCGACTGGGGCACCGACATCTGGCGCAACCGGCAACTGGTCGCCGAGCGTCTGGCGATGGTCGCCGAGCGCCTGCCCGAGGGCATCCGCCCCAGCATGGGCCCCGTCAGCTCGATCATGGGCGAGATCATGCTGGTCGGGCTGGCCAGCAATGACGGCACCACCACGCCGATGGAGGTGCGCAGCCTCGCCGATTGGGTGATCCGGCCGCGCCTGTTGGCGATTCCCGGCGTCTCGCAGGTCATCCCGATCGGCGGCGAGGTGAAGCAATATCAGGTGCTGGTCTCGCCGGCCCGCCTGCAAGACCTGGAAATCTCGTTCGACGAGTTGGAGAAGGCGCTGGCCGGCTATGCCAGCAACTCGACCGGCGGCTTCCTGGAACAGCGGGCGCAGGAATTCCTGATCCGCAACATCGGCCGCACCATCCGGCTGGAAGACCTTCGCGACACCGTGGTCGCGTGGCGCCACGGCGCGCCGGTCACGGTGGGCCAGGTCGCCGAGGTGCGCCTGGGCGCCGGGGTCAAGCGCGGCGACGCCTCGGTCGATGGCCGTCCGGCGGTGATCCTGGCGGTGCAGAAGCAGCCCGGCGCCAACACCGTCACCCTGACCCGCGAGGTCGAGCGCGTGCTGGGCGAGTTGAAACGCGCCCTGCCGCCCGACGTCGCCACCGACCGCATCCTGTTCAAGCAGGCCGACTTCATCGAACGCGCCGTCGACAACGTCGAAGAGGCGCTGCGCGACGGCGCCATCCTGGTCACCATCGTCCTTCTGCTGTTCTTGATGAATCTCCGCACCACCCTGATCAGCCTGACCGCCATCCCGCTGTCGATCGTGGTGACCGCCGTGGTCTTCCAGTGGATGGGGCTGTCGATCAACACCATGACGCTGGGCGGTCTGGCCGTGGCGATCGGCGAGTTGGTCGACGACGCGGTGGTCGATGTCGAGAACGTGTTCCGTCGCTTACGCGAAAACCGCCTGCTCGCCGAACCGCGCCCGACCATCGAGGTGGTGCGCGCCGCCTCGTCCGAGGTGCGCAACTCGATCGTCTACGCCACGGTGATCGTGGTGCTGGTGTTCCTGCCGCTGTTCGCCCTGTCGGGCATCGAGGGGCGCTTGTTCACGCCGCTGGGCATCGCCTATGTGGTGTCGATCCTCGCCTCGCTGGTGGTGTCCTTGACCGTCACGCCGGTGCTGTGCCACCTGCTGCTGCCCAACGCCCGTGTCATGGAGCATGGCGATTCCTGGCTGGTGCGCTGGCTGAAGCGGGGCGACACCAAATTGCTGGGCTGGTCGTTCCGCCATCCCGGCGCGGTGATCCTGCCGGCCGTCGCGCTGGTGTTGATGGCGGCGGCCTCGGTGCCGTTCCTCGGCCGCTCGTTCCTGCCGCCGTTCAACGAGGGCACGGTGACCGTCAACGTGCTGCTGCCGCCGGGCAGTTCGCTGTCCGAAAGCAACCGCATCGGCACGGTGGCCGAGACCCTGATCGCCCGCGTCCCCGAGGTGATCTCGACCGGCCGGCGCACCGGCCGCGCCGAGTTGGACGAGCACGCCGAGGGCGTCCACTACTCCGAGATCGACGTCGATCTGAAGCACTCGGATCGCTCGCGCGAGGAGATCCTGGCCGAGATGCGCGGCCATCTGGCGGTGATTCCAGGTGCCGCGACCAATATCGGCCAGCCGATCTCGCACCGCCTCGACCATCTGCTGTCCGGGGTGCGGGCCGAGATCGCGGTCAAGATCTTCGGCCCCGATCTCGACCTGCTGCGCGAGCGGGCCGAGGAGGCGCGCCGCCTGATGGCCGGCATCGAGGGCGTGGTCGATCTGCAAGTCGAAAAGCAGGTGCTGATCCCGCAGCTTCAAATCCGCCTGAACCGCGAGGAGGCTCGGCGTTATGGCCTGGGTCTCGACCAATTGACCGAGGTGCTGCAATCCTCGCTCAACGGCCGGGTGGTGTCGCAGGTGCTGGACGGCCAGCGCAGCTTCGACGTGGTGCTGCGTCTGGCCGAGGACTGGCGCCAACAAACCCGCGACTTCCGCGGCATCCTGATCGACACGGCGGCCGGCAAGGTGCCGCTGTCGCTGGTCGCCGAGGTGGTCGAGACCACCGGCCCCAACATGATCAACCGCGACGACGCCCAGCGCCGCATCGTGGTGCTGGCCAATTCCCACGGCCGCGACATGGGCACCATCATCGGCGAGGTGAAGGCCGCGCTCGACAAGATGGACCTGCCGCAGGGCTTCTTCATCACCTATGAGGGCCAGTTCAAAAGCCAGGAGGAGGCCAGCCGGCTGATCGCCATGCTGGCCCTGGTGTCGCTGGCCGCCATCTTCCTGGTGCTGTTCAGCCATTTCCGCTCGGCCGTGTTGGCCCTGGTGGTGATGGCCAACGTGCCGATGGCCCTGGTCGGCAGCGTCGCCGCGCTGTGGCTGGCCGGCGAGACGCTGTCGGTGGCCAGTCTGGTCGGCTTCGTCACGCTGACCGGCATCGCTTCGCGCAACGGCATCATGAAGGTCACCCATTACATCCATCTCGTCACCCGCGAGGGCTGCGCGTTCGACGACGCCATGATCCTGCGCGGCTCGCTGGAACGGCTGACGCCCGTGCTGATGACCGCCCTGGTGGCGGCCTTGGCGCTGGTCCCCCTGGTGCTGGCCGGGGGCGAGCCGGGCAAGGAGATCCTGCACCCCGTGGCCGTCGTGATCTTCGGCGGTCTGGTGTCTTCGACGGTGCTCGATACGGTGGTCACGCCGGTGATCTTCCGGCTGGTCGGCCGCGCCGCCGTGCTTCGTCACCTTCAACCTTCCCCGGGCGCCGCCGCGCCCGCCTCGCTTGGAGAAACCGCATGAAGACCAAACTGCTCGCGGCGGCCGCCTTGGCCGCGCTGTTGCTCGGCCAGTCGCCCGCCGCCGCCCAAGTCTCGCATGGCGGCCGGTCCGCCGAGGCCGGCGCCGCCCGGCTGGAACTGGTGATCGGCGCCGACGCCATCGATCTTTATGTCAGCGACGCGGCGGGCAAGCCGCTGCCGGCCGACGCGATGTCGGGCAAGGTCACTCTGCTGGCGCCGGGCGGCAAGCTCGACGTGACCCTGGCGCCGGCCGGCGGCAATCGCCTGAGCGGCAAGCTGTCCGCCGCCATTCCTCCCGGTACGGCGGCGGTGGTCAATCTGGCGGGCGGCGCCCAGCCGATCGCCGCGCGCTTCGCCAAGGACGAATCGGTGGCGGCGGCCCATGCCGGGCACGGCTCGCACGAGGCGCATGTGGCGGCGGGCGGCAAGCCGGCCTCGGGCTTCGACGGAGCCGCGCTCTATGTCGAGCATTGCTCGGCCTGCCACGGCGACAAGCTGCAAGGCCAGCCCAACTGGCAAGTGCGGCTGCCCAGCGGCGAGTTGCCGGCGCCGCCGCTCGACGCCTCGGGGCATGGCTGGCACCATTCGGACCAGCAGTTGTTCGACATGATCAAGTTCGGCGTCGCCAAGTTCGCGCCTCCCGGCTACAAGACCCAGATGCTGCCCTTCGGCGGCACGTTGAGCGACGCGCAGATCCGCGCCATTCTCGACCAGATCAAGGCGAGTTGGCCGGCCGAAATCCGCGCCCGCCAAGCGGCGGTCGGCCAGCCCACCGCCAAACCCGCGGCGGGGGGCCATGCCGGGCATTGAGTTGCTGATCGCCGAGGACGACGACCTCAACCGGGCCATCGTCCTCGGCCTGCTGCGCGGCCTGGACATCGAGCCGGTGCCGGCCCGCGACGGCGCCGAGGCGCTGCGCCTGTTCGCCGAACGGCGTTTCGACGCCGTGCTGATGGATTTGCGCATGCCGGTGATGGGCGGCATCGAGGCGATCGAAGGCATTCGCGCCGCCGAAGCCCGCGACGGCCGCGCCCCGGTGCCGATCGCCGCCCTGTCGGCCGGCTTCGACTCCG
>JADFZP010000096.1 GCA_015232485.1 Alphaproteobacteria bacterium | reverse complement strand
TGGTGCGACAGCGTGTTGCCGTATTTCGAGGCGACCGCCTGCGGGGTGGTGGTGGTCACCGCCATGGTCGCGGTCGAACTGCCGACGTTCGACTTCTGATAGGGCTTGTTGACGGTGATGGTGCCCGACTGGTTCTTCAGGCTGAGTTCGCCGGTGTTGCCGTCGGCGCCGGGCAGCAGAACGATTTCGGTGCCGTTGGGACCGGCCTCGCCGGTGGCGTTGGTGCCGCGCACGCCGATGGTCATGGCCGGCGTGCGGACCTGCATGGCGTCCGGCCCGGCCTTGGCGATCTGGCCGGAAACGAAGCTGAAGGTGCCCTGGACCACGGAAAAGACCGACGAGCCGGACTTCGCGCCGGGATCGTAGATCATCTCGTCCAGCACCATGCGGCCCTTCTCGCCCAGCGCGAAGGTGCTGCGGTCGGCGAACACCACGCCCACGGCGGCGCCGCCCTTGGTCTCGAGAACGTCGCCCTGATAGACGATCGCGTCCTTGGCCAGCACCTCGCTGGTGCCGTCGGCGTGGCGGACGACGACCTCGCCCTTGATGCTGTCGACCTTGCCGATGGCGACCAGGGCGGGCGCGCCGCCCGCCTGCGCCACCTGTCCGGGGGCGCGCGGGCCGGCCAGCTTCACCGCCAGATCGGCGGGAATGCTCATCCCGCCATTGGTGACAAGATCGGGAGGGGTTTCGTCGGCGAAATAGCCGACCACCAAAGCCTGGCGACCGCCATCACCGACCAGCAGAAGGTCGGGTCCCTGTCGGACGTAGTCCGCGCCCAGCAGCATCTGCGCGTCGGGCACCACGACCCGATCGCCTTCGGCTACCAGGATCTCCGGGCCGGCACTTCCTGTGCCGGGCCGAATCGCCTCGACCGCCATTCGCATGAGCTTGGCTCCGCACCCCGAAAGAGGAGAATACTAGCCCTTTCGTTGGCGGTCGGCAACCCTGGCGATGGTCTCAGGTGGCGCCGTGGCAGTGCTTGAACTTGCGGCCCGAGCCGCACGGGCAGGGGGCGTTGCGCGGGGTACGCCGCCACGAGTCTTGCGGATCGGCCACGGCGGCGCCTTGCGGGCCCTGGCCATCCGACCGGGCGGCCCCGGCGGCGACCAGCGCGGGGTCTTGCCGCGTCTCGTGCATCTCGCCGGGCGGCGGCGGGGCCAGCGCCTCTTCGGCGCCATCGACGCGCAGTTCGATGTGGCTGAGCACGCCGGTCACGCGTTCGCGCAACTGGCCCAGCATCGTTTCGAACAGGTTGAAGGCTTCGCGCTTGTATTCGTTCAGCGGGTCGCGCTGGGCATAGGCGCGCAGCCCGATGCCCTGGCGCAGATGGTCCAGATGGAGCAGGTGCTCCTTCCACGACTGGTCGAGCAACTGGAGGAGCAGGCTTTTCTCGACCATGCGCATGATCTGCTCGCCATAGGCCTGTTCCTTGGCGAGCATGCGCTGGTCGGCCGCCTCGATCAGGCGGGCGCGGATCTCCTGGTCGGCGATGCCCTCTTCCTTGGCCCAGTCGGCCACCGGCAGGTTCAGCCCCAGGATGCGCAGCACCTCTTCGTGCAGGCCGGTGACGTCCCACTGTTCGGGATAGGCCTTTTCCGGGATGCAGCGGGCGACCATCGCTTCGACCACTTCGCGGCGCATGTCGGCGATCGTCGAGGCGACGTCGGTCGCGCTCATCAATTCCTTGCGCTGCTCGTAGATGACCTTGCGCTGGTCGTTCATCACGTCGTCGTATTTCAGCAGGTTCTTGCGGATGTCGAAGTTGCGCGCCTCGACCTTCTGCTGCGCCTTTTCCAGGGCCTTGTTGATCCACGGATGGACGATCGCCTCGCCCTCTTCCAGGCCCAGCTTGCGCAACATGCCGTCCATGCGCTGCGAGCCGAAGATGCGCATCAGATCGTCTTCCAGCGACAGGAAGAACTTCGACGCGCCGGGGTCGCCCTGGCGGCCCGAACGGCCGCGCAACTGGTTGTCGATGCGTCGGCTTTCGTGACGCTCGGTGCCCAGCACGAACAGCCCGCCGGCCGCCAGCGCGGCTTCGCGATGCGCGGCGACTTCGGCGCGGATGCGCGCGTTGATGGCGGCCCGCTGGGCCTCGTCGGTCACGCCGTCCAACTCGTGGCGCAGCCGCATGTCCAGATTGCCGCCAAGCTGGATGTCGGTGCCGCGGCCGGCCATGTTGGTGGCGATGGTCACCGCGCCGGGCACGCCGGCCTGCGCCACGATCACCGCCTCGCGCTCGTGATGGCGGGCGTTCAGCACCTCGTGGCGAACCTTGCGGGCGCGCAGCATCTCGGCCAGCAGTTCCGACTTTTCGATCGACACCGTGCCGACCAGCACCGGCTGGCTGCGGGCTTGGCATTCCTCGATCAGCGTGACGATCGCCTCGTACTTCTCGCGGGCGGTGCGATAGACCTCGTCGTCGCTGTCCTTGCGGGTGACCGCGACATTGGTGGGGATCTCGACCACTTCCAGGCCGTAGATCTCGCCGAACTCGGACGCCTCGGTCATCGCGGTGCCGGTCATGCCGGCCAGTTTGGGATAAAGGCGGAAGAAGTTCTGGAAGGTGATCGAGGCCAGCGTCTGGTTCTCGTTCTGGATCGAGACCCGTTCCTTGGCCTCCAACGCCTGATGCAGGCCTTCCGAAAAGCGGCGGCCCTCCATCATGCGGCCGGTGAACTCGTCGATGATGACGACCTTGTCGTCCTTGACGATGTAGTCGACGTCGCGGGTGAACAGCTTGTGGGCGCGCAACGCCTGATTGGCGTGGTGGACCAGCGAGATGTTGGCGATGTCGTACAGATTGCCGGCGCGCAGCAGACCCGCGTCGCGCAGCGCCTGCTCCATCCGCTCGGCGCCCCGCTCGGTCATGGTGACGGCGCGGGCCTTCTCGTCCTTCTCGAAATCGGCGTCTTCGAGCAGCGGGATCAGCTTGTCGACCTGGGTATAGAGTTCGGAATTGTCCTCGGTGGGGCCCGAGATGATCAGCGGGGTGCGCGCCTCGTCGATCAGGATCGAGTCGACCTCGTCGACGATCGCGTAATGGAAGGGCCGCTGGCACATCTCCTCCAGCCGGAACTTCATGTTGTCGCGCAGATAGTCGAAGCCCAGCTCGTTGTTGGTGGCGTAGGTCACGTCGCAGGCATAGGCTTGCTGGCGCTGCTCGTCATCCATGCCGTGGACGATGACGCCCACCGAAAGGCCCAGGAACCGATAGACCTGGCCCATCCATTCCGAGTCGCGGCGCGCCAGATAGTCGTTGACGGTGACGACGTGGACGCCCTTGCCCGACACCGCGTTCAGATAGACGGGCAGGGTGGCGACCAGCGTCTTGCCTTCGCCCGTCTTCATCTCCGAGATCATGCCCCGGTGCAGGACCATGCCGCCCAGAAGCTGGACGTCGAAATGGCGCTGGCCCAGGGTTCGCTTGGCCGCCTCGCGCACCGTGGCGAAGGCCTCGACCAGGATGTCGTCCTCGGTCTCGCCATTGGCCAACCGCTCGCGGAAGGCGAGGGTGCGGGCGCGCAAGGCGTCGTCATCAAGGGCCTCGATATCCTTTTCGAGGGCGTTGATGTCGTCGATCCGCTTGCGCAGAGGCTTCAGGATACGGTCGTTGGCGGTTCCGAAGAGTCGCCGGGCGATGGCGCCGAACATTGGGTTTCACATACCTCGAATGAGGACGGCGGAAGGGGCCATCCGCGGACGGTGTCACAGATAGAGCCCGTAGCGGCTCGTGTCAACGATGGCGGGTCGCGCCGGCCGGCGGGCGAGGGCAGGGTCAGGAACACGATGGCGCCCTGGTCGGCCTGGTCGGGACGGGCCATGCGGATGGTGCCCCCGTAGAAACCCAGCAGCTTGCGGCAGGTCGGCAAGCCGGCCCCCAGCCCCGGCGTGGCCGGATGCAGCCGGCGGAACATCCCGAACACCCGCTCGTGGCAGTCGGGCGGAACGCCTTGGCCGTTGTCGGCGAAAGCGATCTCCCAGCCGCCGTGGATCGGCGACGCCGACACCGCCACGCGGAGCGCCCGGTCGGGATCGCGGAATTTCAGCGCGTTGTCGATCAGCTCGTCGAAGACGCGGCGCAGATGGTCGGGGGCGATCTCGACGATCGGCAGCGTGTCGAGGACCAGCACGGCGCCCAGCTCGTCGAGTCGCGGTCCCAGCCGCCGGGCCAGGTCGGCCATCACCGCGTTGGCGTCGACCAGCCGGGCGGGATGCGCCTCGAGCGTGATGAAATCGGCCAGTTCGGCGACCAGCCCCTTCAGCCGCAGGGCGCCCTCGACGGCGAAGCCGATATAGGTGTCGGCGTCCTCGTCAAGACGGCCGCGATAGCGCCGGTCGAGAAGCTGGAGGTAACTGACCACCATGCGCAACGGCTCTTGCAGGTCGTGGGCGGCGACCGCCGAGACCTGGTGCCATTCGGAGTCCGAGCGCTCGAGCGCGGCCAGCGCGTCCCGCTGGCCGCGCTCGGCGGTCAGCCGCGCCGTCACATCGGTCAGCAAGGCCAGCCGGGCCGACCGCCCCGCATGGTCGACGGCGCGCGAATGGATCTCGACCTCGATCGGGGCGCCGTCGCCCCTCAGCAGCCGCCAAAGTCCGCGGGAGTCGGCGCCGTCGCCGCGCAGCCGGGCTATCCACGGCGCCAGCAGCGCGCCATCGGCGGGGGTCATGAAGTCGTGCAGATCCAGACCGACCATCGCGGCGGCGGGGCGGCCCAGCAACAGGGCCGCCGCCTCGTTGGCCTCGATCACCGTCAGACGCTCGAGGTCGTAGATGACCATGGCCTGTGGGCTGGCCTCGAACAGCATGGAATAATGGTGGGCGGTCTTCTCAAGGCGGTCGACCCACAGCCGCACCAGCGCCCAGATCAACGCCGCGCTGCCCGCCACGAACAGCCAGCCCTTGATGGTCTGGACCGCCGACAAGGCGGACGGGTCGGGAATCAGCACGGCGGCCACCCAATCCGAGACCAGTATCCAGATCGCCCCGAACAGGGCGTAGGTCAGGGCCACGATGGTCGGCGCCGAGGATCGGCGATTCATGTGGTCACCCTGCTGAAAGGCGGTGGGCGCGGGACCAAGCGTGCTCTTGTGCCTGCTCGCGAGTCGTGCATTATGCCATGAATATCCATGGCGGCGCAGCCCCGCCCAACCCCAAGATCAAGGGACTCCCGATGAGACATCACACCGCACGGCTTGCCGCCTTCGCCCTGGCGCTTTCGCTCGGCCCGGTTGCCGCCCTGGCGGCCGAGGACCCGGTCGTCGCGCGCGTCGACGGCGCCGAGATCCGTCGTTCGGCCCTCGAAAACCTGCAAAAGGCCGACCCGCAGATGCGGATGATGCCGATCGAAGTGGTGTTCGCCCAACTGGTCGATGTCGCGGTGGCCGAACAACTGGTGCTCAATGAGGCTCGCAAGCTCAAATTGCACGATAATGCCAAGGTCAAGGAGCGGGTCGAGGAGGCTCGCCAGCGCATCATGCAGGACGCCTATCTGCGCCAGCGGGTCGACAGCGTGCTCACCGACGACATCTTGAAGAAGAAGTATCAGGAAATCATCACCAAAATGCCGGCCCGCGAAGAGGTCAAGGCCCGCCACATCCTGGTCGAAACCGAGCAGCAGGCCAAGGACGTGATCGCCAAGCTGGGCAAGGGCGCCAAGTTCGAAGACCTCGCCAAGGAGGTCTCGAAGGACCCCGGCACCAAGGACTCGGGCGGCGATCTGGGCTTCTTCGGCAAGGGCGAGATGGTCAAGGAGTTCGCCGAGGCGGCCTTCGCTTTGAAGAACGGCGAGATCACCCAAACTCCGGTGAAGACCGATTTCGGCTTCCACGTGATCAAGGTCGAGGACCGTCGCAAGGCCGAAGCGCCGCCCTTCGACTCGGTCAAGGATCAGCTCCGCCAGATGGCCGGTCAGGAGACCGTGGTCAAGGTGGTGAACGAACTGCGCGACAAGGCCAAGATCGAGACCTTCGGCCCCGATGGCAAGCCGGTGGCCCCGGCGGCGCCCGAGAAGAAGTGAGGCCCCGATGACCGCCGTTTCGCCGCTGGCGCCCAAAGCCTTCCCCGACCTGCCCGTGGTGGCGGGCGTCCGCTTCGCCGCCCATGAATGCGGGCTGCGCTATCGCGGCCGCCCCGACCTCTTGCTGGCCGAGATGGCTTTGGGCACCACGGCGGCCGGCGTGTTCACCCGCTCGTTGACCGCCTCGGCGCCGGTTCTGTGGTGCCGCCAAGCCTTGGCCGGCGGCCAAGCGCGCGCCTTGGTGGTCAATTCGGGCAATTCCAACGCCTTCACCGGGGCGGCCGGGGTCGCCTCGGTCGAACGCACCGTGAAGGCGGCGGCGGCGGCCGTCGGCTGCGCGCCGGACGAGGTGTTCGTCGCCTCGACCGGCACGATCGGCGTGCCCCTGGACGACGGCAAGATCACCGCCGCCCTGCCGGGCATGATCGCCACCCTTTCGGCCGAGGCGTGGCCCCAGGCGGCCCGCGCCATCATGACCACCGACACCTTTCCCAAGGCGGCCAGCCGAAAGGCGTGGATCGGCGGGGCCGAGGTGACCATCGCCGGCATCTGCAAGGGCTCGGGGATGATCGCGCCGGACATGGCCACCATGCTGGGCTACGTCTTCACCGACGCCAAGATCCCGGCCCCGCTGTTGCAAAAGCTGCTGGCGCGCGGCGCCGATCGCTCGTTCAACGCCGTCACGGTGGACGGCGACACCTCGACCAGCGACACGCTGATGCTGTTCGCCACCGGCCAGGCGAACCATCCTCCGGTGACCGACGAGCGTGGTCTGGGCGACTTCCGCCGCGCGCTGGACGCGGTGCTGACCGATCTCGCCCACCAGATCGTGCGCGACGGCGAGGGCGCCACCAAATTCGTCGAGATCCGGGTGACCGGCGCCGCCTCGGCGCGGGCGGCGCGGCGGATCGGCTTGGCGATCGGCAATTCGCCGCTGGTCAAGACGGCGATCGCCGGCGAGGACGCCAATTGGGGCCGCGTCGTGATGGCGGTGGGCAAGGCCGGCGAAAAGGCCGACCGCGACCGTCTGGTCATCGCGATCGGCGGGGTGCGCATCACCGAGAACGGCGCCGCCGTGCCCGATTACGACGAGGCGCCGGTGGCCGCGCATATGAAGGGCGCCGACATCCTGATCGAGGTCGATGTCGGGATCGGCCGCGGTCGCGCCACCGTGTGGACCTGCGACCTGACGCATGGATATATCGACATCAATGGCTCCTACCGAACCTGACAATGGCTGTTTTTCCGTAGGGGAGGGTTGGCGCGGCGAGCCGCTGACCACCCAGCGGCTGCGGCTGCGCCTGCCCGAACCCAAGGACGCGCCCGAGATCGCCCGGCTGGCCGGCGCCGCCGAGGTGGCGACGATGACCGCCAGCATTCCCCACCCCTATCCGCCCGAGGCGGCGCTGGCGGCGATCGGCCTGGCCCAGCGCCGGGCGGCGGCGGGCGAGGAATACCGCTTGGTGATCGAGCGTCTGGCCGATGGCGCGATGGTCGGCATGGCCGGCTTCACGCTCGAGGCCAACGGCCGGGGCATGCTGGGCTATTTCGTCGGGCGCGAGCATTGGGGGCGGGGCTACGCCAGCGAGGCGGCGCGGCGCCTGCTGCGCTTGGCCTTCGGCCCGGCGCGGCGGGACAGCCTGCAAGCCTGCGTGATCCAGGGCAACGACGCCTCGGTGCGGGTGCTCGACAAGCTGGGCTTCGCCTTCTCGCACGAGGCCACCGCCCATCTGCCGGCGCGCGGCGCGGCGCCCATTCCGGTGGTCGATTTCACCTTGGCCGCCGAGGACTGGCGCGCCCGTCACGCCGCCCGGCCGATGGTTCTGGTGGCGGCGGCGGCGCTGGTCGACAATGACGGCCGGGTGCTGATCGCCCGCCGCCCCGAAGGCCGTCCGATGGCCGGGCTGTGGGAATTCCCCGGCGGCAAGATCCATCGCGGGGAAACCCCCGAGCAGGCGTTGATCCGCGAACTGGACGAGGAATTGGGCATCGACGTGCGCGATTCGTGCTTGGCGCCGCTGGCCTTCGCCTCGCACGACTATGACGATTTCCATCTGCTGATGCCGCTCTATGTCTGTCGGACATGGCGGGGCGACCCCACCCCGCGCGAGGGCCAGCAACTCGCCTGGGTGCGCGCCAACCGCCTCGCCCAAAACCCGATGCCGCCCGCCGACCTGCCGCTCGCGGCCATCCTGCGGGACTGGTTGTGATGACGGCGGACGAGGGCCATGTTCCCGCCATGGAGATCACCGCCCGCATCGTCGTGATCGGCAACGAGGTCCTGTCGGGCCGCACCCGCGACGCCAACATCAACTTCCTGGCGCGGGAAATGACCGCGCTGGGCATCCGTCTGGTCGAGGCGCGGGTGGTGCGCGACATCGAACACGAGATCGTGCGGGCGATCGACGAAAGCCGCGCCGCCGCGACCTATGTCTTCACCACCGGCGGAATCGGCCCGACCCACGACGACATCACGGCGGCGGCGGTCGCCAAGGCGTTCGGGGTCGAACTGCTTTTGGACGAGCGGGCGCTGGCCTGCCTGCGCCGGCAATATTCCGACCCGGCCGACCTCAACCCGGCGCGGCTGCGCATGGCGCGAATCCCGGCCGGCGCCGAGTTGATCGAGAATCCGGTCAGCAACGCGCCCGGCTTCCGCATTGGCAACGTCTTCGTGATGGCCGGGGTGCCGCGCATCATGCAGGCAATGTTCGACGGCGTCCGTCCGCTGCTGCGCACCGGCCGGCCGATGTTGTCGCGCACCCTGACCGTCCATTGCCCCGAAGGCCGCATCGCCGGTCCGCTGGCCGAGGCGCAGGACGCCCATCCGGCCGTCGAGATCGGCAGCTATCCCTTCATCCGCGAGGACCGCCTGGGCGTCGCCGTGGTGCTGCGCGCCACCGAGCCCGGCCAACTGGCCGAGGCGGCGGCCGATCTGCGCGCCCGTCTGGCGCCGCTTTCAACCGCTTTGATCGAGGACGACGGCGCGCCATGCCTCTGAAGAAATTCGAACGCGAGGTGTTGTTCTTCCTGCTGCGCCACCTGCTGGCCGGGGTGGCGGCGGCCCTGACCTTCGGCGGCGGCCTGCTGTGGCTCGACATCGCCAATCTGCGCACCCTGGCCCTCCAATCCGGCCAGCCGGTGCTGGTGCTGGGCCTTTTGTTCTTCGGCCTGATCATCACCTTCGGCAGCGTCGCCATGGGCGTGGGCGTGATGAGCCTCGGCGAGGATGGGAACTGACCCCGCAACCGGCGCTTGCCCCCCGCCGCCCCACGCGCTAGC
>JADFZP010000095.1 GCA_015232485.1 Alphaproteobacteria bacterium | reverse complement strand
TGAGCAAGGCGATGCCGATATAGACCAGCAGCAGGCTGGAGATGGTCTCGCTGACCCCCCGCCAGTGGCGCAAGGCGCCGGTCGCGCCGATCCACGCCGCGCCGGCCGCCATGCCGGCCAGCGCCATGGCGGCCTGGGTCGGCAGGGGGGCGAGCCCGGCATGCATCAGCGGCAGACCGATCATCATCGCGGCCAGGGCGCCGATCACCAGCGCGCCCTCGGCCCCGATCACCACCATGCCCATCTGGGCGGGCAGCGCCGTGCACAGGCCGGTGAGCAGCAGCGGCGCGGCCCGCTGAAGGGTGTTTTGCCACGAGAACCACGTCCCGAAGGCGCCCTTCAGCATCAGGCCGTAAACCTCGATCGGGTTGACGCCGAGCGAAGCGACGAAGGCGCCGAACAGGACGACGCTGACCGCCACGGCCCCGACCGGCACCGCCAAGGCTTTCATGCCAGGGAACCGACCACGCCCTCGACCAGATAGTTCATCTTCTCCAGCGCGATGTCGGTCTGGCCCTGCGCCGCGCCGGCCGCGATCACCGAATTGCCCTTGTTGTCGCGGATCGGGCCGGTGAAGATCGCGTAATCCTTGGTCATGAAGGCGTCGAACACGGAATCGGCCCGCTTGCGCGCCGCCTCGGGCACCGCCGCGCCGTAGGGCGAGCGCTTGACCACCCCCGCCTTCAGGCCGCCGCGCACGATATGCGGGATCGTCTCGCCGGCCAGCACCTTGGTGACGAAGGACGGATACAGCGATTCCCAGTTCCACTCGGCGCCGGTCAGATAGCCCTTGGGCGCCAGCGAGGCCTGGCTGGCGTGATAGCCGCAGGTGAAGATGCCGCGACCCTCGGCGGTGGTGACGATCACCTTGGGGCTGTCGACGTGGCAGGTCACCACGTCCACGCCCTGGTCGATCAGGCTGTTGGTCGCCTCGGCCTCCTTGACCGGCATCGACCAGTCGCCGGTGAACACCACCTGCACGGTGATCGACGGGTCGACCGAGCGGGCGCCCAGCGCGAAGGCGTTGATGTTGCGCAGAACCTGCGGGATCGGCTTGGCCGCGATGAAGCCCAGCTTCTTCGACTTGGTGACGTGGGCGGCGACGATGCCCGACAGATGCTGCGCCTCGTCGATATAGCCGAAATAGCTGTGCGCGTTGTCGGGGTGGCCTTCGCTCCACAACCCGCCGGCATGCATGAAGGTGGTCTTCTTGTGCTTGGCGGCCATCTTCAGGACGTGCGGATCGTAATAGCCGAACGAGGTCGGAAACAGCAGACCGGCGCCATCCAGGGCGATCATGCTTTCCAGCGTCTTCTGCACCTCGATGGTCTCGGGCACCCGCTCCTCTTCCAAGACCTTGACGCCCCCCATCGCCTTGACGGCCGAGGCGCCGGCCGCATGGGCCTGGTTGTAGCCGTAATCGTCGCGCGAGCCGACATAGACGAAGCCCACGGTCAGCGCGCCGGCGGCAAAGGCGGACGACAGTCCGGGAGCGGCCAGGCCAAACGCGCCGACGGCGGCGCCCTTCAGCAACGCGCGGCGGGAAATGCGGGTGATGTCGGACATGCGGTGCCCCCTTTATGTCTTATGACGATCCATGCGCGGAGTGACGCAAGACGCGTACCACACGCGCAACCGGCCAAACCCAAGGGCTCGCCCCCGAGGCTCCGCCCAAAAGATGCGCAAAATGTATGCACTGCGCATTTTTTTGGCGGACAAATCGACCCATTGCCGGTCGGCCGTCATGAATTTGCATACAAGCCATGGACTCAGCCGAGCAGGCTCACATGCGCCGCGACGATCCGCCAGCCATCGGGCAGGCGCGCCCAGGTTTGGCTTTGGCCGAATTTCGTCTTGATTCGGGAAATTCAGGCGCGCGTGGCGCCACGCGGCGGACGACCGCGTCGTTTCGGGGGAGCGGAAACGGGTTGCAAGTTGGGTCTTACACCACTCCTTTCGCCCCGTCAGGACACGCTCGCCGGTTCCTTCAATTGAACGGCGATGTCGCGGAAGCGGCTGGCGACATTCAGGAAGGCGTCGATGACGTCGGGGTCGAAATGGGTCCCCCGGCCGCCGACAATGATGGACATGGCCTCCTCGTGGCTCATCGGCTTCTTGTAGACACGGGGACTGACGAGGGCGTCGTAGACGTCCGCCACCGCCATCAGCCGTGCGGCCAGGGGAATGGCCTCGCCCTTCACTCCATTCGGATAGCCCGTTCCGTCCCACTTTTCGTGGTGACCGTAGGCGATGTCCCTGGCGACGCCGAGGAAGGATGAGGTGCCGAGCACCATCAGCGCCCGTTCCAGCGCATCACCTCCCCGCGCGCTGTGCGTCTTCATGACCTCGAACTCCTCCAAAGACAGCTTGCCGGGCTTCAGGAGGATTTGGTCCGGGATGGCGACCTTGCCGATATCGTGCAGGGGCGCCGACTTGAAGATGGCTTCTATGGTCTGGACGTCCAGAAACGGCGCATGGCGCGGATTCCGCGCCAGTTGGTCCGCCAGGATCTTCACGTAATGTTGCGTGCGCAGGATGTGATTTCCGGTTTCGGGGTCCCGCTCCTCGGCAAGGGTCGCGAGACTGATGATGGTGGCGTCCTGGGTAACGGCCAGTTCCCAGGTCCGTTCGGCGACCTTTTGTTCCAGCATGAGGTTCTGGTTCCTGAGCTGGTCATGGGCCTTCTTCAGGTCGAGATGAATCTTCACGCGGGCCGAGACGATGGCCGGAGATATCGGCTTGGTCACATAGTCGGCGGCACCCAGGGCCAGGCCGGCGGCCTCCTCGCCGCTGTCGCTCAAGCCGGTGATGAAGATGATGGGAATGTCGGCCGTGGCGGAATCGGCCTTCAGGCGGCGACAGACCTCGTAGCCGTCCATGCCGGGCATCATGATGTCGAGCAGGATGAGGTCGGGGCGGGGCGAACCGACGGCAACCCGCAGGGCCTCCTCGCCGCTCCGGACCGCGATGGTCGCGTGCTCGCGGCCGAGGATACCGCCGAGCAGAGTAAGGTTCATCGTTTCGTCATCGACGATGAGGATCGTGCTGCGCTGATCAGGCATCCCCCAGTTCCCTTCTGATGGCGTTTCCCGCGATATCGGCCAGTCTCCGTGCCCGCCGCAGGAGATCGGCGGCCCCATCGAGCCGCTTTTCCCGGCCGAGCAACTCGAGGTCCTTCGCCGGGCCGGACAGTTCCATGGCGCCCACGGTGGCGGCGTTCGACTTCAGGCTATGGGCGGGCCGCTGCATGGCCCCGGCATCGCCGGTCTCGATCCCGGTGTCGATTTCGTCAAGCAGGCGCGGCATGCTTTCCAGAAAATCCCGCAGGATCATTTCGAAGCCGCCGGGAACGGCCGACATGCCGTCGCGCAATGACCGCAGGGCCTTGGCATCCAGGACGTTTTCCGCCGCCTCCCCCGCACCCTCGTCGGGCGTGATGGCCGAAGGAGGGGGTGCGGGAGGAAGAGCGACGTCGGTTTCCCGATCCTGTCGTGCGCGTTCAAGCCATATGGACAGCTTCTCGTGAAGATTGGCTTCGCGCACCGGCTTGGACAGATAATCGTCCATACCCGCCTCGAGGCATCTCTCGCGGTCCCCTTCCATGGCATGGGCGGTCATGGCGATGATGGGGACCCGGGCGGATCCGGCCGATCTTTCCCGCTCGCGAATGAGCCGGGTTGCTTCGAAGCCGTCCATTTCCGGCATCTGGATATCCATCAGCACGATGTCGTAGCGCCGTTCCGCCACCATCCGAACGGCCTCGAGGCCATCGTGGGCGCAATCCGGCACGATGCCGACCTTGGAGAGAAGGCCCATGGCGACCTGACGATTGATGAAGGTATCTTCAACCAGGAGGACATGACCGACAAAAGTCGGGATGGCGTCTTTCCCCTCCACATCGATCGCGGGCGCCTCTGTTCTTCCGGCCAGAACGTCGAACAGCGTCGACTGGCGCACGGGCTTGAGCAACTGCGCCGATATCTTGGCATCGCGCATTTGCGACGCGGTCAGGGGCACGATCGAACTCAGGAGAACCAGGCGCGGCCGAGCGATTTCTTCGTCGGCGGCAATGATCCCCGCCAACTGCACGCCATCCATTTCCGGCATGGCGTAATCAAGAAGAACGTGGTCGAAGGGACGGCCGCCGCGCGTCGCCTCGCGCAACAGCGCAAGCGCCTCGGAACCCGAGGCCGCGCTGGCATGGGCAATATTCCGTGCTCCCAGATAATGGGTCAAAATTTCCAGGTTGGTGGCATTGTCGTCCACGATGAGGACATGCAGGGCGTCGAGATTGACATGCGGAATGCCGACCGGCTGGACCGACCGGGCGAAGGGAATGGAGAACCAGAACGTCGATCCCCGTCCCGGCTCGCTGTCAACGCCGATTCGTCCCCCCATCAATTCGACGAGTTTCTTGGAAATCGCCAGGCCCAGGCCGGTGCCGCCGAATTTGCGGGTGGTGGAACTGTCGGCCTGAACGAAAGATCGAAAGAGCGTCTCCCGCACGGCCGGCGAGATGCCGATCCCGGTATCGCGAACCTCGAAGCGCACCCAGACCACCTTTTCTTCCACCCGCTCCAACCCGGCACGAATCGAGACATCTCCCCTGGCCGTGAATTTGATCGCGTTGCCGATGAGGTTGGCAAGGATTTGCCTGATGCGGGTTGGATCACCACAAACCCAGGTGGGTATTTCGGAACTGATGAAACAGGAGATTTCCAGATCCTTGCCCTGGGCCTGATCGACAAAAATCGCCGTCGTTTCCTCGATAATGGTAACGGGTTCAAACGGCACTTCTTCAATGTTCAGCTTGCCTGATTCAATCTTTGAGAAGTCCAGAATATCGTTTATGACGCTCAACTGCATTTCTGCGGAATGCAGCGCCGTATCGATATAGTTTTTCTGATCGAATGTGATCTGAGTTCCGCGCAACAGTTCCAGCATTCCGATCACCCCGTTCATCGGGGTTCTGATCTCGTGGCTCATGTTGGCCAGGAACTCGGATTTTGCCTTGGTCGCGATCTCGGCCTGCGTCACGGCTCGATGGAGAGCCTCCACCCGCCGCTGCCGCGCCATGGCGACGCGCGCCAGATTGACCGCCGTCGTGATGTGCTTGAATTCGTCCGCCGACGGCTTTCGGGGTTCCCTGAAATAGACGGCGAAGGTTCCCAGAACCTCTCCTTCCGCCGAATGGATGGGCATGGAAGAACACGCCGCCAGGCCTGCTCGTGCCGCCAGATCGGCGAATTTCGTCCAATAGGGATGGGTGGCGATGTCCTCGACGATGGTGCATTTCCCGGATGCCGCGGCGGTCCCGCACGAGCCGACACCCTCGCCGATGACAATGCCGTCGATGGCCTGGCTATAGAAGTCGGGAAGATGCGGCGCGCTGCACAGGTGCAGGCTTCGATCCGTCTGGTCCAGGGTGAGAATCGAAACGAGTGCGCCAGGACAAAGAGTTTCCGTCATCGCCACGAGCCGGTCGAAGGTCCTATCGAGTGGCGCGCCCGCCGCGATCAGTTCAAGAATTTCCCGCCCAGCTTCGAGACTTCGATTGGTTTCCTCCAATTCCGAGGTTCGCGCGGCAACGCGACCTTCGAGGGCGCCGTGAATGGCTCGCAATTGCCCGGTGCGCATTTCGAATGCCTTGGCCAGATCGGCGGCCTCGCGATAAGCCGTTATGGTGGGAAGCGGGGCGTCCCGGATCACCGCTTGGGTCAGCATTTCGATTGGATAGGCGATACGCCGGCTGACGAGGGTGGCCACCACCAGAAACAGGGCGATGGCGGGCAGGCTCGACCAGAACATGATCCTTTGGATCGCGTCGGCCAGACGGTAGATCGCCTCCATGGGCGTGCGGACCACCACCGTCCATCCCAACCCGGAGTAATCGCGATAACCGAGGGTTCTGGCCGCCGCATAAGCGTACCCCTGGGCATCCGTTCCGACTTGCACATCGCTCGTCGGCAGCGCCATCGGGGCCTTCGACCCGCGCAGGGACCGCGGCCCGTGCAGCACGATGCCGTTCCGATCCAGAATCAGCGCCTCGTGCTGGACGGCGCTATTTTCGGCCAGGATGAACGGGGCCAGCACCTCATTGGCCCACGTCCAGTTGAGATGCGCCCCGAGGACCGCCACGACCTTGCCGCTGGAGGCCGACACCAGCGGGAAGGCGAAATCCACGAACCGCGGCAATTGGCCATCCGGGGCCGGTTCCAAGATCTTGGCCAGCAGAACAGCGTCGTGGACGTCGCCGACGAAGGGACCTTTCAGGGACTCCACGAACCATGTCCGGGCGGCCACCGATTGGCCTTCCAACAATCCGCCATTGGCGATCCGAACCGTGCCGTCCAGATCAACCAGCCCCAACCAGGAATAATCCGGGTACAACTGGTGGGTACTTTCGATAATGCGGCGCCACTCTTCATCATCGAGCGTGTCGGCGCCAAGGGATTCCGCCAGGTTTTGCAGATGCCGCTTGCGTTCGAACATCTCGGTGTCGAGATGGTCGCGGGCGATCCCGGCAACGGTACTCAACCGCCGCACCGCGTCGTCGTGCAGGCGGTTCTTCACCGCGACGCTGACCAGCGCCAGCACGATCATCGTAAAGATCAGGGCCGTGGCCGTGCCCGTCAGGTAGATGAACTGCCGCAGGGGCATCGGTTGAGCGGTCATGACGCACCTTCGACGATGGGATGTGGCTATCCGACGTAGCGCCGCACGCGCGGAATGAAGTCGTGGGCGACGATCGGCTTGACGGAGAAGTCCGCGGCGCCCATGCGGATGGCCTGATCGCGGGTCTCCATCCTTTCATCGCCCGTGATGACGATGACCGGCAGTCGTTTCAGACGGTCGTTCTCCTTCACGGCCCGAAGCAGGCCGAACCCATCCATCATGGGCATGACGATGTCCGACACGATGAGATGGGGCGGTGGCTCCTTCTCGAGGATGGCCAGCGCCATGCCGCCGTCGGCCGCCTCGACGACATCGACACCGATGGAGAGCAGGTGCCCGGCCATCATCCGACGCATCATCGGCTCGTCGTCCACCAGCAGCACGCGGGGCTGAACGACGGGAAGGCTGGCCAGAAACACCGAGCCTTGTCCCTGTTCCGAGACGACGCCGATTTCGCCCCCGTGCGCAAGCATGATGTTGTTGCTGAGTGGCAGGCCGAACCCCGTGCCCTTTTCCCCGGCCGTGCCCTCGGTGGAGACTTTCTCGTCGAGCCGGAACAGCTTCGGCACGCTGGTCGGCGGGATGCCGACGCCCTGGTCGGCGACGGCGATGGTCGATGGCCTGTCCGGGGGAGTGAAGATGCGGACCGTCTGTCCTTCCCGGCTGAACTTGATGGCATTGGACAGCAGATTCTGGATGACTTGGGAGAACAGGCCCCGGTCGGCGAACAGCCTGGTCTGCGGCGCCACTTCATTCGCCAGCATCACCTCCTTGGCGTCCGCCAACTGGCGCAGCCGGTCCATGACCGATTCGACGAGGAACGAACCGTCGAAGAAGGTCGGCTCGGGCGTGACCTTGCCGGTCTGAAGGCGGCTGATGTCGAGCAGTTCCTCGACGACGGAAAGCAGCGATCGCCCACCGTTGAGGACATAGGTGAGCGTGTCCCGGTGCCGGTCGTTGAGCGGCGTCGCCTTGTCCATCATCAGGAGTTCGACGAGGCCGTTGATCGCGCCCAGGGGACCGCGCAGATCATGGGCCACCAGGGCGACGAACTTGTCCTTCAGAGCCGTCGCCTCCTCCGCCTTTTCCTTGGCGGCGCGCAGGTTCGTCTCGTGCCGCATGCGCTGGACGGCATAGCCGGTGGCGCGCTTGAGAAGGCGCGGATAGGTCTCGTCCTTGACCAGATAGTCCTGGGCGCCGAGCGCCAGGGCCCTGAGACCGATGCTCTCGTCGCTGGTGGCGGTGAGGACCACGATGGGTGGGCGGGGAAACAGGGTTCTCAGCCTCTCCAGGGTGTCCAGTCCCGACGAGTCGGGCATCGTCAGGTCAAGAAGGACCGCGTCCACCGTCCCGCCCGCTTCCGAGGCGAGGAACGCCACGGCCGCGGCCAACGTGGTGACATGGACCACCTCCTCGAAGTTGACCGGCCCCTGGATGATGGAAAAAACCGACTTGACCATCATGGCGGCCGTCGAACTGTCTTCGACCAGCAGAAGCCTGCGCAGGCGAACATTCTGAAAGTCGTCGGTAAGGGCCTCGTTTCCGATCATGGTCGTTCCTCCCCATCAACCGATCAGGCGCATCAGGCGCCGCGTGAAATCGCCCGATACGATCGGTTTGACGATGTCTTCGTTCGCGCCGAGCACGAGAGCCCGTTCGCGCGTCACGGCCTTTGCATCCGCGTCGTCATGGCCCGAAAGCCGGATCGCTTCGCACCGCCTGGGTTAACTCATATCCGTCCTTGTCCGGCATGGAAAGAACCGTGAGGATCGGATGCGGCTTTTCGCCCGGATGCTCGCGCGCTGGTGTTCGCGATCGCCTGGCTGAATGGGCTCAGCCGAGCAGGCTCACATGCGCCGCGACGATGCGCCAGCCGTCGGGCAGGCGCGCCCAGGTTTGGCTTTGGCGGCCCGAGGCGCCCGAGCCGAGGCGCCGGTATTCGGTGTTGGCGGTGGCGAAGTCGCGGCCGAAGGTGGTGATGACGGTGTGCGACAGTTCGCGCGCCAGATCGCCGGTCGGCCGGGCGTTGCGGAAGGCGCGGATCGCGTCGATGCCGTACAGGTTCTCGCCCGCGCCGTAGCGCAGGACCAACGGGCTGTCCCAGAACAGCGTGTCGAGGGTGGCCAAGTCGTTGCCGACCAGGGCGCGCTCGTAGCGCTCGAACAGCGCGGTCATCTCGGCGACCACCTCGGGGATGTTGATCCGCATTTCGCTACTCCAACTCGGCCGCGACGCGCAGGCACAAATCCTCGCGTCCGGGGGCGGCGATCACCTGGACGCCATAGGGCAGCGGCCCCAGCCCGAACACCGGGGCCACCGCGACCGGCAGGCCGATCAGCGAGATCGGCTGGGTGAACAGGCCGAGATTGGGCCGCACCGGCACCTCGTTTCCGTCCAGAACCATGGTCTTCTGGCCGATCAACGGCGCGGCGCAAGGCGTCGCCGGGGCGAGGATCACGTCGACGCCTTCGAACAAGGCCAGCACCGCCGCGTGGTACCAGCGGCGGAAGCGCTGGGCCTTGATCGCCCAGGCGGCCGGCAGCATCGCCCCGGCCAGGAAGCGGTCGCGGGTGTCGGGATCGAAATCGGCGGCCCGCATGCGCAAGCGGTCGAGATGCAGCGCGGCGCTCTCGGCGTTGGTGATCAGGAAGGCGGCGGCGCGGGCCCGCGCCGCCTCGGGAATCTCGACGACGGCGCGGGCGCCCA
>JADFZP010000094.1 GCA_015232485.1 Alphaproteobacteria bacterium | reverse complement strand
TCTCGGCCCCCGGCGCGAAGGGCGTGCGCGGCGGCAAGGCGGCCAGCCGCTTGGCGATCCAATCGGCGTGGGCGGCCGCGAATCGCAAGCCCTGGGCCTCGCCGGCCCGCTTGGGCAGCACCACGGTGACGCCGTCCCCATCGGTGTCGACCCGCAGCGACAGGCGCTTGGCGCGGCCGCTGCGCCGCAGGGTCAGCGGCACGGCGGTATCGCCGATGACCAGGGAATGGCTGGTGGCCACCGCCGGCTACTCGCTTTGCGGCCCGCGGCTCTGATCGCCGTTCAGCTTGCGCCACAGGCGCAGCAGCAGCTTGCGCGCCTCGTCGAGCAGCAGCACCGACGAGGCCACCAGGGCGGCCGCGCCCCATTCGCCCAGGGTCAGCGCGGTGGTGTGGAACACCGCCTGGGCCGGCGACCAATGGACGGCCACGCCTTGCAGGGCGACCACGGCCAGGATGGCCACCCACAGCTTGCCATTGCGGAACAGGCCGGGCTGGAAGGCCGAGCCGGCGCCGACGCGGGCGTTGAACAGGTTGAAGAACTGGAACAGCACGAAGGTGGTGAAGGCCAGCGTGGTGGCCGCCTCGGGGTGGTTGGTCAGCGCCCAGACATAGGTGGCCAGGGTGCCCACCGCCATGGTGCCGCCATAGGTCAGCACGCGGAGCAGGCGGCGGCGGGTCAGGATGGCCTCGCCGCGCGGCCGGGGCGGGTCGCCCATCACGTCCTGGCGCGGCGGATCGAAGGCCAGCGCCATGGCGGGCGGGCCGTCCATGATGATGTTGACCCACAGGATCTGGATGGGATCGAAGGGCACCGGCAGCCCGGCCAGCGGCGCGGTCAGCACGGTCAGCAAGGCGCCGACATTGGTGGAAAGCTGGAAGCGCACGAATTTGACGATGTTCTCGTAGATCCGCCGGCCTTCGCGCACCGCCTTGACGATGGTCGCGAAATCGTCGTCGGTCAGCACCATGGTGGCGGCCTCGCGCGCCACGTCGGTGCCGGTGCGGCCCATCGCCACGCCGATGTCGGCGGCGCGCAGCGCGGCGGCGTCGTTGACGCCGTCGCCGGTCATCGCCACCACCTCGCCATTGTGCTGCAAGGCGTTGACGATCTTGACCTTGTGCTCGGGGGCGACGCGGGCGAAGACGGCGATCGAATCGACCCGCTCGGCCAAGTCCTGGGCGCTCATCCGGTCCAACTCGGCGCCCACGATCACTTCGCCTTCGAGGTCCAGTTCGCGGGCGATGGCGGCGGCGGTGGCGCGGTGGTCGCCGGTGATCATCTTGACGGCGATGCCGGCCTCGCGGCACGAGGCGATGGCCGCCTTGGCCTCGGGGCGGGGCGGGTCCATGATGCCGATCAGGGCCAGCAGCACCAGATCGTTGGCGTGGGCCTGGACATCCTCGGGATTGAAGCCGGCCGTCGGCACATGCGTTCCGGCCACCGCCAGGACGCGCAGCGCCCGCGCCGCCAGCCGGTTGATCTCGTGATCCAGCGCGTGGCGGTTCAGCGGCACCGGCCCGTGCGGGCCCATGATGCGGTCGCAGCGCCCGGCCAGCACGTCGGGGGCGCCCTTCATGCAGACCCGCACCATGCCGTCCTCGGCATGGAAGGTCGCCATGAACTTGTGTTCGGATTCGAAGGGGATTTCGGCCAGTCGGGGGAGTTCGGCGCGCCGGTCCGGATGGCCGGCGCATTCGGCCAGCGCCACCAGGGCGCCCTCGGTCGGATCGCCGATCACCTGGCCGTCGCGCAAACGGCTGTCGTTGCACAGAAGCCCGCAATCGACCGCCTCGCGCAAGGTATCGGGCGCAGCCCCGCCATCGGCCGCCGTGACGCCGTCCTCGCCGACCAGGAAATGGCGGCCGGCATGCACGATCTCGCGCACCGTCATGCGGTTCAGCGTCAGCGTTCCGGTCTTGTCCGAGCAGATCACCGTGGTGCTGCCCAGCGTCTCGACGGCGGACAGCCGCTTCACGATGGCGCCGCGCCGGGTCATTTGATACATGCCCACCGCCAAGGTCACGGTGACCACGGCGGGCAGGCCCTCGGGAATGGCGGCCACCGCCAGGGCGATGGCGGTCAGCACGATATGGACCAGCGGCTCGCCGCGCCACAGCCCCATCACCAGGATGACCAGCACCACCACGCCGGCGATCAGCGCCAAGCGCTTGCCCAGCGAGTCGAGCTTTTCCTGCAACGGGGTGGCGCCGGGCTGGGCGGCGTGCAGCATGCCGACCAGCCGGCCGATCTCGGTGCCGGCGCCGGTGCCGGTGACCAGCACCTCGCCGCGGCCCCGCGTCACCACGGTGTTCATGAACACCATGTCGCCGCGCTCGGCCAGGGCGGCGTCGTCGGCCACCGCGTCGATCGTCTTGACGACGGCCATCGACTCGCCGGTCAGGGTGGATTCGTCGATCTCCAGGCTGTGCGCCTGGATCAGCCGGCCGTCGGCGGGGATGCGGTCGCCGGCCTCGATCAGCAGCAGGTCGCCGGGCACCACCTCGTCCGAGGGCAGGCGCAGCACGTTGCCCTGGCGCCGCAGCCGCGACTGGTGGGCCAGCATGCCCTTCAAGGCGTCGAGAATCCGTTCGGCGCGGTGCTCCTGATAGAAGCCCAGCCCGGCGTTGAACAGCACCACCACGGCGATCACCGCCATGTCGCCCAGATCGCCGATCACGCCGGCCAGCAGCGCGGCGGCGATCAGCACCAGGGGCAGCACGCTTTTGAACTGATCCAGGAACTGCCGCCAAGCGGGGCGCGGCGGCTGCTCGGGCAGGCGGTTGTGACCGTGGCGTTCCAGGCGCAGCCGCGCCTCGTCGTCGGTCAGTCCGTCACGCGGGTCGGTGCCCAGGCGGTGGGCCACCTCGGCGGGGCTGTGCGCCCACCACGCCTGACTTTCGGATTTGGTGCGGTCGCTGACATCCATGTCGATATCTGTGCCACGCCGCGTCGCGCACCGTCAATGGCGGCTGGTGTGGTCGAGGACATGCAGGCTGAACATTCCGTCGCCGAAGGTGGCGACCGGGTTCCATCCGGCTTGGCGGGCCAGCCAGTGGAATTCCGCGTCGCCGTATTTGTAGGAGTACTCGGTGTGGATCGGCTCGCGCCGGCCCAGCGTGAAGCGTTGTCCGGCGGCGCGCACCTGCTGGCGGGCGCGGCTGACCACGTCGATCTCGATGCGGCTTTGGCGGGCGTCCCAGCGCGCCGAGTGCTCGAAGGCCGACAGGTCGAAATCGCCGTCCAGTTCGCGATTGATGCGGGCCAGGATGTTCAGGTTGAAGGCGGCGCTCATGCCGCGGCGGTCGTTGTAGGCGGCGGTCAGCAGGCGCTCGTCCTTCTTGATGTCGACGCCGACCAGCATCAAGGAGCGCGGTCCCAGCAAGGTGGCGCAGCGGGCCAGGAAGTTGACGGCCAGCCGCGGCGACAGATTGCCGATCGTGCTTCCGGGAAAGAAGCCCAGGGCCGGCGCCGGCGGCTCGTCGGGCAGATCCAGCTCGGCCAGGTAATCGCCGCACACCGGGGTGACGGGCAGCTCGGGGCGGCTCTCCGCGAAGCGCTTGGCCGACTCGATCAGCGGCTGGCGCGCGATGTCGACCGGCACATAGGCCAAGGGTTGGTCCAGCGCGTCGAGCAGCATCCGCGCCTTGCGGCTTGAACAGCCGCCGAACTCGATCACCCGCCGTCCCGGACCGGCCAGTCGCGCCACGTCCTCGGCATGGCGTTCCAGCAGGCCCACCTCGCTGCGGGTCAGATAGTATTCGTCCAGCCGGCAAATCTCTTCGAACAGCGCGACGCCTTCCGCGTCGTACAGATATTTGCAGGGAATGCGCTTGCGCTCGCGCGACAGGCCGCGCAGTACCGCCATGCGGAAATTGTTCCGGTTCACCGATCCTCCGCCAAACGTAAGCCGGCGAACTGCCAGCGGGCCGCCGGGGGAAAGAAGTTGCGATAGCTGGCTCGCAAATGGCCGACCGGGCTTGCGAAACTTCCGCCCCGCAGGACCATCTGGTTGACCATGAACTTGCCGTTGTACTCGCCCAAGGCGCCCGCGCCGGGGCGAAAGCCCGGCCACGGGCGATAGGCGCTGGCCGTCCATTCCCAGGCGTCGCCGAACATTTGGCGCGGACCCTGGCCGTGCGGGGCGGGCAGCGGGCGCAGGCCGCCCAGATTGCCCGCCACCGGCACCGTCTGGGCGATGACCTCCCATTCCTCCTCGGTCGGCAGACGGGCGCCGGCCCAGCGGGCGTAGGCGTCGGCCTCGTACCAGGACAGATTGACCACCGGCGCCGCGTCGTCCAGGTCCACCTCGCCGTGCAGAGTCATTTGGCGTCCGTCGGGCCGCCAATAAAGGGGGGCCAGCCAATCTCCGGCGCGCGCCGCGTCCCATCCGTCCGACATCCACCACTCCGGGCGCAGATAGCCGCCCTCGGCGACGAAGGCGCGGAATTCGCCGTTGGTGACCAAACGGTCGGCCAGCCGGAACGGACGCAGCCAGACGGCGTGGCGCGGCCCCTCGTTGTCGAAGGCGAAGCCCCGCCCGTCATGGCCGATCTCGACCAGCCCGCCGGGATGCTCGACCGAGCCCGGCGGCGGCGCGCAGCCAAGACGGGCCGGCGGCGGCGAGGCGTAGGCGGGGTTCAGGGGGTTCAGCGAGAACAGGTGCAGGATGTCGGTCAGCATCAATTCCTGGTGCTGGCGCTCGTGCTCGACGCCCAAGGCCAGGATGGCGGCCGGCGGATCGTTTAGGGTCGCCACCGCCTCGGTGACCCACGCCCGATAGGACAGCACGCGGTCCAGCGTCGGGCGGGTCATCAGGCCGCGCCGGGGCCGGGGCGGACGCGGCCCCACCGCCTCGTAATAGGAGTTGAACAAGGTGGCGAAGGCCGGATCGAACGGCGCCAGCCCCAGAAAGGTCTCGAAGAACCAGCTGGTATGCGCCAGGTGCCACTTGGTCGGGCTGGCGTCCGGCATCGACTGGGCGCCCATGTCCTCGGCCGCGAGCGGCGCCGCCAATCGTTCGGTCTCGGCGCGGGCGGCGGCGAAGTCCAGGTGCATCATCCACTCCAAGATGGGCCAGACAATCTTCCGGAAACAGATGGCCGGCGGCTCCGGCCGCCGTCGCACAAAGTCGTACTCCCTCAGCGCATCTTATAAATATCGACCAATGGCCACACCTCCAGCCTACAACGACGGACAGTAGTCGAATGTCCAGGCGAGGAGTCTAGCCAATATTTAGCCGGCCCTTCCGCACATAAAACAACGCAGGGTGATGGATAATGGCGCAATTCGCAGATATGGTGTCGGAGCACATCCCTAACCTACGTCGCTATGCCAAGGTACTTGTACGCGATTCGATACATGCCGAGGATCTGGTGCAGGACTGTCTGGAACGTGCCATATCGCGTGAACATCTTTGGCGGCAGGGAACCAATCTGCGCGCTTGGCTGTTCACCATTCTCCACAACCTCTACATCAACCAGTATCTGCGCCACGGCTCGGTGGCCACCCTGGTGCCGCTGCTCGACGAGCACGCCTCGGTGTCGTGCCCGGCGCGGCAGGTCCACAATCTGACGCTCAAGGATCTGGCCCGCGCCCTCGACGACCTGCCCGAGCAGGAGCAGCAGGTGGTCTTGATGGTGGGCCTCGAGGGCATGCAATACGAGGACGCGGCGACCGCGCTGGGCGTGCCGATGGGCACGGTGAAAAGCCGCCTGTCACGCGCCAGGCGGCGCCTGCGCAAGCTGATGGATGGCGAGGCCCGCAGGCCCGCGCCGCCACGTCGCCCGCGCCCGGGTATTACGCAGCCCCGCGCTTGAACATGGAGACGACGGAATGATCGTTCGTTACGCACGCGACGCGTTGGGTGGCTTGGCGCTGCTGGGTTTGGCCGCGTGCCAGGGCGGCGGCGGGATGGACCGCACCGCGATCGGCACGGTGGGCGGCGCCGCGCTGGGTGGTTTGGCCGGCGCGCAGTTCGGGGGTGGAACCGGCCAGTTGGTCGCCACGGCGGCCGGCACGCTGCTGGGCGCGGTGGTCGGCGGCCAATTGGCCAAGGATCTCGCCCCCGTCGACCAGACGGCGGCGGCGGCGGCCGAGCGTCGCGCCTTGGCGCAGAACGCCCCGGTCACCTGGACCAACCCCGACACCGATCGCAGCGGCACGGTCGAGCCCTTGCGGACCTATCAGTCGGACGGGCGCTATTGCCGCGAATACGTCCACACCGTCTATATCGACGGTCGCGCCGAACGCGCCCATGGCACCGCCTGCCGCGAGGCGGACGGAACCTGGGCGTTGATCGGGTGACGGAACAATCGGCCCGCCTTCCCGTTGAAAGACATGGTCGCACGGCATCCCACGTCTCGATGTCGTGCCCTGATACCTCCCTGCCAACTGGGGCCGGCCCAGGGTCGGCCCCTTTTTTGGTTCTCAGCGCCCGTAGCTGGCCATTCCGTCGGGGCTGGTCAGCCCCAACTGCGAGGCGGCGACCACCGCGCGGGTGCGGTTGTTGACGTTCAACGCCTTCAAGATGGCGGTGACGTGCAGCTTGACGGTGCCCTCGGCCAGTTGCAGCACGCGGGCGATTTCCTTGTTCGACTTGCCCTGGCCCAGCAGCATCAGCACTTCGCGCTGACGCGGCGTCAGGAACGAGGCCGCGTTCTCGGCGGCGCCCCCGCCGGAGTCGCCGGAATGCGGCCCGCCCTGGTCGAGCAGGGCCGGCGGCAGATAGACGCCGCCCGACAGCACCAGCTTCAAGGCGCTGAGCATCACCCGGCTGGACGAGGTCTTGGGGATGAAGCCCGCCGCGCCCAGATTGACCGCCTGCAAGACGTGGCGGCGGTCGTCCGAGGCCGACAGGATGATGATCGGCACGGTGCTGGGCATCATCTCGCGCAACAACTTCAGGCCCTCGTTCCAGGGCATCCCCGGCATGGACAGGTCCAGCAGCACGATGTCGATCTCGCTTTCGCGCTCGGCCACCGCCAACGCTTGGCCGTAGTCGCTGGCCTCGACGATCGTGATCCCCCCATCGAGTTGCTCCAGCACATGCCTCAGACCATCGCGGAACAACTCGTGGTCGTCGGCGATCAGGATTTTGGTCACCTTGTCACCTGTGAACACGTCGGCCACCTTTCAGTTTCGTCGAGGTCTCTATTGGTCCGAAGGGTAGCCCAAGGCCGATCCGAATGGAATTCCCTTTTTGCAGTGCGAGAGAGGTCCAAACCAAGGGATTACAATGCGCTGTGGCCATAGGGCACTCGCTGCATACTTCAGGCATAATGTTATACTTCATGGGTGCTTTGGATGAATTCCATAACCGCGTCTCACATGCCTTGGTGATATTTCGCTTTGGACGAAGGTCGTGCCGGGGCCCGCTTCGGGCTTGATTTTTGCGGGCGGCGGGTCCATTGGATGCGCCCATGACCACGCTGCCCGAAGCGGTCGCTTTGCGCCGCACCTTCGCCATCATCTCGCATCCCGACGCCGGCAAGACGACGCTGACCGAGAAGCTGTTGCTGTTCGGAGGCGCCATCCAGTTGGCCGGCGCGGTGCGCGCCCGCGGCGAGCAGCGCCGTTCGCGCTCGGACTGGATGGCGATCGAGCGTGAGCGCGGCATCTCGGTGTCGGCCTCGGTGATGACGTTCGAGCATCGGGGGCTGACCTTCAACCTGCTCGACACGCCGGGCCACGAGGATTTCAGCGAAGACACCTACCGCACCCTGACCGCCGTCGATTCGGCGGTGATGGTGCTGGACGCCGCCAAGGGCATCGAGACCCAGACCCGCAAGCTGTTCGAGGTGTGCCGCCTGCGCGACATGCCGATCGTGACCTTCGTCAACAAGG
Organism: Alphaproteobacteria bacterium; assembly: GCA_015232485.1. Taxonomy (GTDB): domain Bacteria; phylum Pseudomonadota; class Alphaproteobacteria; order Rhodospirillales; family Magnetospirillaceae; genus JADFZP01. Next base: position 1,544 of record JADFZP010000094.1, on the reverse strand, counting down.
TCGACCGCGAGGGCCGCGACCCCTTCGACCTGATGAACGAGATCGAGGAGACGCTGGCGCTCGAGGTCACGCCGATGACTTGGCCGGTGGGCATGGGCCGCGACCTCAAGGGGGTGTGCGACCTGACGCGCGACCAGGTGGTGCTGTTCGATCCGGGCCGCGGCGACCATCTGGTCGATGTCGACGAGATCGCCCTGACCGATCCGCGCCTCGACGCCGTGGTGGGGGCCGAGGCCGCCGCCCGCCTGCGCGACGAGGTCGAACTGATTCGCGGCGCCTGCCCGCCCTTCTCGGCCGAGGCCTTCCTGCACGGCACCATGACGCCGGTGTTCTTCGGCAGCGCGCTGAAGACCTTCGGGGTGCGCGAATTGCTCGACGGCATCGCCCAGCGCGCGCCCCAGCCGCGCGAGCAGCCGGCCACGCCCCGCGTCGTCAAGCCCGACGAGGACAAGGTCACCGGCTTCGTCTTCAAGGTCCAGGCCAACATGGACCCCAACCACCGCGACCGGGTGGCCTTCCTGCGCCTGTGCTCGGGCCGCTTCAAGCGCGGCATGAAGCTCAAGCACGTCCGCACCGGCAAGCCGCTGGCCGTCTACAATCCGATGCTGTTCCTGGCGCGCGACCGCGAACTGGCCGACGAGGCCTTTCCCGGCGACATCATCGGCATTCCCAATCACGGCGCGCTGCGGATCGGCGACACGCTGACCGAGGGCGAGACCCTGCGCTTCACCGGCATTCCGTCGTTCGCGCCGGAAATCCTGCGCCGCGTGCGGCTCGACGATCCGATGAAGGCCAAGCAGCTGCGCCGCGCCCTCGAGGATTTGGCCGAAGAGGGCGTCAGCCAGGTGTTCAAGCCGGTCGACGGCTCGACCTGGATCGTCGGCGTGGTCGGCCAGCTCCAGTTCGAGGTGCTGACCGCCCGCATCGAGGCCGAATACGACCTGCGCGCCGGCTTCGAGGCGGCGCCCTTCGAGACGGCGCGCTGGGTCCATTGCGACGACCGCGCCGCGCTCGACCGGATGGCCGCCGCCAACCGCACCAGCATGGCCGAGGACCGCGACGGCGCCATGGTGTTCCTGGCCCGCAACGCCTGGGCGCTCAACCGCGCCAAGGACGACTTCCCGATGGTGCGCTTCTCGGCGACGCGAGAGCATTAGGGGGATGGGGCGCAGGCCCCACACCGCCCATATGAATCTTTCCGAGACAAATCGAGGGAAGACCATGCCCGGCCGCGAGCAAAGCCCCGTTCCCAAGCCGCACGACGCCAACGCCAAGAAGCCGGCGCGCGAAACCGAGGACGAGGTTCAAGAGTCCTCCGAGGACTCCTTCCCCGCCAGCGACCCGCCCTCGTTCACCCACAGCCACGCCGGCAAGCCGAAGCGCGGGGCGTGACGGCGGGTGCCTCCCTTCGTCATCCCCGCGAAGGCGGGGATCCATACGGTTTCGACACCTGGTTTGGCCAAGACACCGCTGGATCCCCGCCTTCGCGCTAGGGCATGCACACATCTCGGACCTCCAACGTCATACCCGCGAAAGCGGGTATC
>JADFZP010000093.1 GCA_015232485.1 Alphaproteobacteria bacterium | reverse complement strand
GAAGAGCTGTCTTTGGTCCGGCTGGATGTTGACGGGGCTTTTCACCGCCGCCCGGTCGGGTAGACTGCGGCCGACATCGCCACCACAAGAGGGGAACAGGCCGTGGAGTGGATCACCGACCCGCAAATCTGGGTCAGTCTCGTCACGCTGAGCGTGCTGGAAATCGTACTCGGCATCGACAACCTGGTCTTTCTGGCCATCCTGGCCGATCGTCTGCCCGAGCATCAGCGGGACAAGGCGCGCAAGCTGGGGCTGGGCTTCGCCCTGATCACGCGCCTGCTCCTGTTGTCGATGCTGGCCTGGATCATCGGGCTGACCGAGCCGGTCTTCACGCTGCTCGATCATGCGGTGTCGTGGCGCGACATCATCCTGATCGGCGGCGGCCTGTTCCTGCTGGCCAAGGCGACGCACGAAATCCATGGCAGCCTGGAGGGCGCCGAGGAAGGCGAAGGTGGCCACCCGGCCGCCGTGGCGCATGCCGGCTTCGCCGTCACCATCATCCAGATCGGCATCCTGGACATCGTCTTTTCGCTCGACTCGGTGATCACCGCGGTGGGCATGGCGCGCCAGCTCGGCGTGATGGTGGCCGCCGTGGTGATCGCCATGATCGTCATGCTGATCGCCGCCGGGCCGCTGTCGGCCTTCGTGTCGCGCCATCCGACGGTGAAGATGCTGGCGCTGAGCTTCCTTCTGCTGATCGGCATGTCGCTGATCGCCGACGGCTTGGGCTTCCACATCCCCAAGGGCTATCTCTACTTCGCGATGGGCTTTTCGGTGCTGGTCGAGGTTCTCAATCTGGTGGCGCGGGGCAGGCGCAAGGCCGTTCGTCTAAGGACCTCGCTGTAACGAATTTGGCCTTGCCGGAGCGGCCACGCTCGCTTAGGTTCCGAGCGTGGCCGCTTGGGGAAAGACCACATTTTTCAAAGGGTTGAGTGAGGAGGCGCGCAGTGATTGGCCGGTTGAAGTCCCTGCTCGCCGGGATGGGCGCCGACACCGCGCCCGACTCGGAAGACGACGGTGTCCACCTCGCCGCCGCGGCGCTGCTGGTCGAAGCGGCGATGATGGATGGCGGGATGGATGACGGCGAGCGGGCCCGCATCGCGCAAGCCCTGTCCGAACGCCTGTCGGTGCCGCGCGGGACCGTCGACTCGCTGATCGAGCGCGCCCAATCGCGCACCGACCAATCGACCCAGCTGATCCCCTTCACCCGCATCCTGAAAGACGCCCTGCCCTACGACGAGCGCACGGTGATCTTGGAAATGTTGTGGGAAATCGCCTACGCCAACGGCGAATTGCACGACTATGAATCGAATCTGGTCCGCCGCATCGCGGGGCTGCTGTTCGTCAGCGACCGCGACTCGGGCGAGGCGCGCAAACGCGCGCTGGCGCGCCTGGGCATCGCCTGATCCAGGCTCGCCAAAAAAACAAGGAGACCCGCAATGACTTACGTCGTCACCGAGAACTGCATCAAGTGCAAATACATGGACTGCGTCGAGGTCTGTCCGGTGGACTGCTTCTACGCCGGCGAGAACATGCTGGTCATCAATCCCGACGAATGCATCGACTGCGGGGTCTGCGAGCCGGAATGCCCGGCCGAGGCGATCTTCCCCGATTCCGAGAAGCTGGCCGTCCAGTGGCTGGAAATGAACCGGGAATACTCGGCCAAATGGCCCAACATCACCCGCAAGGGCACCGCGCCAGCCGACGCCGACGAGTGGAAGGGCGTTCCCGACAAGGCGAAATTCCTGAGCCCCGACCCGCACGAATAGGGAATTCGATGGGAGGAGGCCCTGGACCTCCTTCGCGGGTGCCGCAATTTATCCTGTTCCGGCAGGCGCCTCCGTGTTATAAGAAGCAGTCCGCCGAAGTGTCGGTGGACGGCGCTTCTCGGCGCATTTGCCTGGGCGAGCGTCTCGCCCCCAAGGGACAATGGACAGCCCTTAAACGGCGCGCGTCGGCGCGCCGCGTGGGATGATCATTGTCAACATGGCAAGGCCTGCATTCTGGATGGGATGAAAGGAACATGTCGATCGATTCTTCGTTTGCGGCGGGCGACTACGTCGTCTACCCGACCCACGGCGTGGGTATGGTGGTGGCGGTCGAATCCCAGCAGATCGCGGGGCATGAACTTCAGCTCTTCGTCATCACCTTCGATCGCGACCGCATGACCCTGAGGGTCCCGGTGGCCAAAGCCCACAAAAGCGGTCTGCGCAAGCTGTCGACCAGCAACGTGATGGAAAGCGCGCTGAAGACCCTGCGCGGTCGCGCCCGGGTCAAGCGCACCATGTGGAGCCGGCGCGCCCAGGAATACGAGGCCAAGATCAACTCGGGCGACCCCGTGTCGATCGCCGAGGTGGTGCGCGATCTCCATCGCAACGCCAACCAGCCCGACCAGTCCTACAGCGAGCGCCAGATCTACGAGGCGGCGCTGGAGCGTCTGGCCAGCGAATTGGCGGCCGTCGAGCGAATCGACACCGCCGCCGCAACGCAAAAGCTGGAAAAGCTTCTCGCCGCCGCTTAATGTGTGGACGCCTTCGGCGCCGCTCGCGCCGTTGGTGAGCCAGGGGGATCGCGGCGCGTCATGTCCGACCAGAATATTTTCGCCACCCTGCGCGGCGGCGGTCGCCTTTGGGCTGTCGCCGCCATACACGGTGAGGTCGAGCGGCTCGCCGCCCTGCACGCCGTGCTCGCCGAACGGATCGGCGTGGAAGAGCCCCTGGTCTATCTTGGCAACTATTTCGGCCGTGGCCAGGCGGTGCGCGAGACCGTCGAGGAACTGCTGGTCTTCCGCCGCCGCATGATGGCCCGGCCGGGCGCCGAGGAGCGCGAGATCGTGTTCCTGCGCGGCGCCCAGGAAGAGATGTGGCAAAAGCTGCTTCAACTGCAATTCGCCCCCAATCCCAGCCAGGTTCTGCAATGGATGGTCGAGCAGGGCGTCGGCGCGACCATCGCGGCCTATGGCGGCGACCCGCGCGACGGCTTTCTGGCGGCGCGCGAGGGCATCTTGGCGGTCACCCGCTGGACGGCCAATCTGCGCCAGTCGATGCGCGGCCATGACGGCCACATGGCGTTGATGACCGTTTTGAAACACGCCGCCTTCACCGACGACGACCGCATTCTGTTCGTCCATGGCGGGCTTGACCCGGCCCGCCCGCTGTCGGCGCAAAGCGACAGCTTCTGGTGGGGCGCCGCCGGCTTCGCGATGTTGACCGAGCAGCCCTATGGCTCGTTCCGTCTGGTGGTGCGCGGCAGCGACCGCCGCCACGGCGGCATCCGCCTGGACGGCCACGCCTTCACCCTGGACGGCGGCTGCGGCTTCGGCGGCCCCCTGTGCGCCGCCTGCTTCGACGCCGACGGCAACGTGCTGGACGTGCTGGAAGCCTGAAGTCCCGCATACCGGTGAGCCGATAAATCGACTCACCTCATTGGCCCCTCAGCCTAAGCGGGCGCCCCGGCGCCCTTGGCCGCCGCCGCAATGGCGGCTTCGACGATCGGTCGTTCCGACCGCTCGTCGGTATCAGCGCGCGGCGGTTCCTTCGACCTCGTCGGCGGCCATCGCGCGGGTCGGGGCGAGGCGCAGGATGATCAGGCCGACGACCGCCGACAGCAACGATCCGCCCAGCACGCCGATCCGCACCCCGCCCAGTTGGGCGGCGTCGGGGAAGGCCAATGTGCCGATGAACAAACTCATCGTGAAGCCGACCCCGGCCAGCACCGCCATCCCATGGAATTGCAGCGGCGTGGCGCCCTCGGGCAACGCCCCCAGACGCAGCTTCAGCGCCAGCCAGGTGGCGCCCACCACGCCGATCTGTTTGCCCAGAAACAGCCCCAGGGCGATGCCCAGCGGCACGGGCGCGATCAGGCTGGTAAACGCCAAGCCGGCCAGCGGCACGCCGGCGTTGGCGAAGGCGAACAGCGGCAGAATGCCGAACGCCACCCACGGGTGCAGGGCGTGTTCAAGGCGGCGCAACGGCGTGTCGTCGGGCTCCTCGCCGGGCCGGCGGGCCAACGGGATGGCCAGCCCCAGGGCGACGCCGGCCAGGGTGGCGTGCACCCCCGATTTCAGCACCAGAACCCACAGCACGATTCCGGTCAGCACATAGGGCGCCAGCCTTCGCACCCCGGTCAGGTTCAGCGTGGCCAGGACGGCCAGCGCGACCCCCGCCCCGGCCAGGGCGAAGGGCGACAGGGTGTCGGTGTAGAACACCGCGATGATGATGATGGCGCCCAGATCGTCGATGATCGCCAAGGCGAGCAGGAACGTCTTCAGCGAGGTTGGCACGCCGCGCCCGGCCAGGGCCAGCACGCCCAGCGCGAAGGCGATGTCGGTGGCGGCCGGAATGGCCCAGCCGCGCGACGCCCCCGGCTCGCCGATGGTGATCAGCAGATAAATCACGGCCGGCACCACCATGCCGCCCAGCGCCGCCGCGACCGGCAGGGCCACCTTGCGCGGCGACGACAACTCGCCCTCGATCGCCTCGCGTTTGACCTCCAGGCCGATCAGCAGGAAGAACACCGCCATCAGGCCGTCGTTGATCCACAGCAGCAAGGGCTTGCCCAGGCCGAACTCGCCAAGCCGGATCGAAAACGGCGTCTCGAACAGCGCGAAATAGGTCTCGCCGCCCGGCAGGTTGACCCACGTCATGGCGATCGCCGCCGCCACGAACAAGACGATGCCGCCGGCCGCCTCCAGGCGCAGGAACTCGCGTAGCATGGCGATCGGCATGGTGTTGGTCCTCGTGTTGGAGCCGGCGCTCGGCGCATCATGCCTTGGCCGGGCGGCGATCGGAAGCCCGTACCATTGGATAGGTGGGCGCGGCTTGAAGCGCGCCGCCCGATCGTTATAGTGGGCGCCTCGGTTTACACACCCCAGAGGCGCTTATGAGCGGCGACGTCAAGAAAGTCGTGTTGGCCTATTCCGGCGGGCTGGACACTTCGATCATCCTGCGCTGGTTGCAGGACACCTATGCCTGCGAGGTGGTGACCTTCACCGCCGATCTCGGCCAGGGCGAGGAGTTGGAGCCCGCCCGCAAGAAGGCCCTGATGATGGGCATCAAGCCCGAGAACATCTTCATCGACGATCTGCGCGAGGAATTCGTGCGCGACTTCGTCTTCCCGATGTTCCGCGCCAACGCCCAATACGAGGGGGTCTATCTGCTGGGCACCTCGATCGCCCGGCCGTTGATCGCCAAGCGCCAGATCGAGATCGCCAATCAGGTGGGCGCCGATTCGGTGTCGCACGGCGCCACCGGCAAGGGCAACGACCAGGTCCGCTTCGAATTGGGCTATTATGCCCTGAAGCCCGAGATCAAGGTGATCGCGCCCTGGCGCATCTGGGACCTGAACTCGCGCACCAAGCTGCTCGACTTCGCCGAAAAGCACCAGATCCCCATCGCCAAGGACAAGCGCGGCGAGGCGCCCTATTCGACCGACGCCAACCTGCTGCACATCTCGTACGAGGGCAAGGCGCTGGAAGACCCCTGGGTCGAGCCCGACGAGGACATGTTCACCCGCTCGGTCAGCCCGGAAAACGCGCCCGACCAGCCGACCTATCTGGAAATCGATTTCGAGGCCGGCGACGCCGTCGCGGTGGACGGCGAGCGCATGTCGCCGGCCCGCCTGCTCACCCGCCTGAACGAGTTGGGCGGCGCCAATGGCGTGGGCCGTCTCGATCTGGTCGAGAACCGCTTCGTCGGCATGAAGTCGCGCGGCGTCTACGAGACGCCCGGCGGCAGCGTGCTGCTGGTCGCCCATCGGGGCATCGAATCGCTGACGCTCGACCGCGGCGCCGCGCATCTCAAGGACGAGTTGATGCCGCGCTACGCCGAGCTGATCTACAACGGCTTCTGGTTCAGCCCCGAGCGCCTGATGATCCAGGCGATGATCGACGAGGCCAGCCAGAACGTCAGCGGCACGGTGCGCCTCAAGCTTTACAAGGGCAACGTCACGGTGGTTGGGCGCAAATCGCCCAAATCCCTGTACCGCCTGGACTATGTGACCTTCGAGGAGGACAGCGTCTACGACCAGCGCGACGCGCAGGGCTTCATCAAGCTGAACGCGCTACGCCTGCGTCTCGCCAAGATGGCCCGCGGCTGACGGATCGCCGAGACCGGCCGGTTCGGGTGGGTCGTCGACCTCGCCCGGGCCGGCCATCCGCACGCGGGAACAGGATTGGCACCAGCGGATCTCGGTCTTCCCCGCCACGGCCGAATAGACCATGTGGGTGGTGACCACGTCGCAATGGGGGCAGGGCAAATCGATCGGCCGCGGTTCCACGAAACAGGCTCCCACCTGATTTCAGTGTCGCAGCTTAAGCCATTCGCGCAACGGGCGCATCTGACAAACGCGTCTGACAAAAATGGCGAGCGGGGTCACCGCTCGCCGGATTTGGTATCAGCCCTTGGTGCCCGCGGCGGCTTCCGCCTGGGCGGTCAGCGCGGCGATGGTGGCGCGCGCCAAGTGCAGTTCGCGCTCGATCACCGCCAAGCGCATCTCGGTGCTTTCGTGCGTCATCTCGACGCCCTGCTCGGCCAGCTTCTCGCGGGCGCCCGCCTCCTTGGCCTCTTCCATCGCGTTGACGATGATGCCGAACAGCAGGTTCAGCGTCGTGAAGGTGGTCAACACGATGAAGATCACGAAGAACGGCCAAGCGTGCGGCAGCTTCTCGATCACCGGACGGGCCACGTCGGGCCAGCCTTCGAGGGTCAGGAACTGGAACAGCGTGAAGAAGGTCGAGCCCAGATCGCCGAAGCGGCGCGGTTCGACCTCGTGGAAGAAGCTGGTTCCCATGATGCCCGCGACATAGAACATCACGAACAGCACGCCGGCCACCGAGCCGACGCCGGGAAGCGCCGAGAACATGCCGGTGATCACCTGGCGCATCGAGGGCACCGCGGTGACCAGACGCATCAGACGGAAGACGCGCATGGCTCGCAGCACGGCCAGCGGACCCGAGGCGGGCGCCAGCGCGATGGCCACCACCGCGAAGTCGAACACGTTCCAGCCGTCACGGAAGAAGCGCAGGCGCTGTACCGCCAGCTTCATGGCGATTTCGACGCAGAACACCACCAAGCAGGCGTTGTCGAGCAGTTCAAGGACTTGCAGCGTGCCGGGAGACAGATCCTGCTGGGTCATCAGACCAAGCAGGACGGCGTTGCCCAGGATCACGCCGATGATGAAATTCTGAAACAGGCCGTTGTCGAGAACGGCGGAGATCGTCTTCAACATCGGTCATTCCCCCGCGATGGTTTTGGCCGGGCACATCCGGCTCAGCGCGGCTTGCAGCCGCTCCAACTCGCCCGCCATGCCCTTGACGTCGTTCTCGATGACGGCCAGCCGCACCTCGTTGCTTTCCGGCTCGACGTCCATGCCCTTTTCGGCCATCTCGGCGCGGGCCTCCTCCTCCTTGGCCTCCTCCATGGCGTTCACCACGATGCCGAACATCAGGTTCAGCGTGGTGAAGGTCGTCATGACGATGAAGGGCACGAAGAACGCCCAGGCCATCGGCATCTCGTCCATGATGGTCAGCGCGATGTCGGGCCAGCCCTCCAGCGTCATCAACTGGAACAGCGTGAAGAAGGTGCTGCCCAGATCGCCGAAGTTCTCGGGATCGACGGGGCGGAAGAAGCTGGTCGCCATGATGGCGGCGACGTAATAAAGGACGAACAGCACGCCGGCCACCGAGGCCACGCCGGGGATCGAGCCGAACATGCCCGACACCACCCGCCGCATCGACGGCACCGCCGTGACCAGACGCATCAGACGGAAGACGCGCATGGCTCGCAGCACGGCCAGCGGACCCGAAGCCGGCGCCAAGGCGATGGCCACCACCGCGAAGTCGAACACGTTCCAGCCGTCGCGGAAGAAGCGCAGCCGCATCACGGCCAACTTCATGGCGATCTCGACGCAGAACACCACCAAGCAGGCGTTGTCCAGGAATTCGAGCAGCGAAAGCACGCCCGGATCGAGATCACGCTTGGTCATGATGCCAAGAATGGCCGCGTTGAGCAGGATGACGAAGATGATCGTGTTCTGGAACACGCGGTTGGCCAGGATGCGTTCAATTCCCGCCAGCATGGATGACCCCCAAAACGTTGGTTGGTTACTCCCCCCGGAGTTGGCAAGACGCTAACCTTTCGTCATAAACGCCGCAAGAGGAAACCCCACGCGAGGGATGCGGGAAACTGCAAAGGGCGGTCATCCGTGCTGGACGACAACCGCCGCGCCGTGGCACACCCCGTTGATGAACCGTGTCGTTCCGGTCGCCCTCGCGCTCGCCGTCCTGATCTCGCCCTTCGCCCTGGGCGCGGCCGAGGTGCGGGTCGGCGTGCTGGCCTATCGGGGCGCCGAGCGGGCCGCCGACGAGTGGCAGCCGACCATCCGCCATCTCGACAAGGCGCTGCCCGACCATCGCTTCCACGCCGTCCCACTCGACATCCCCAACCTGTCGAAGGCCGTCGAGGACGGCCGGGTCGATTTCGTGATCACCAATCCCGGCCATTACGTCGAGTTGGAGGCCGCCCACCGCGCCACCCGACTCGCCACCTTCGAGACGGTGGGCGGCCCGAAGCCCTCGGCGGCGATCGGCTCGGCGGTGCTGGTGCGGGCCGATCGCGGCGACATCGACGGCCTCGCCGCGCTGGCCGGGAAACGGATCGCCGGGGTGGCACCCGAGGCGTTCGGCGGCTTCCGGCTGGCTTGGCGCGAGATGGCGGCGCGCGGTCTCGATCCATTCCGCGACAGCCGGCTCGTCTTCCTGGGCTTCCCGATCGAGCGCATCGTCGAGGCGGTGGCCAAGGGCGAGGTCGACGCCGGCATCGTGCGCGCCTGCCTGCTGGAACGCATGGCCGAGGAGGGCCGCGTCCGCATCGAAGAGTTCCGCGTCCTCGATCCCCAGCCTTCGGGCGCGCTGGGCTGCCGCGCCAGCACCCGCCTTTATCCCGACTGGCCGTTCGCCAAGCACGCCGCGACCCCGGACGGGCTGGCCAAACGGGTCGGCATCGCCCTGTTGTCGATGCCGCCCACCGACGGGCACGCCTGGACCGTGCCGGTCGATTACCAGCCCGTCCACGACCTGTTCCGGGAATTGAAGATCGGCCCCTACGAGCATCTGGCGCGGCGCACCTTCGTCGAGGTTTTGCGCGACTCGTGGCCGTGGCTGGTGGCGGCGGCCATGGCGGTGGCGTGGTGGCTGGCGCATGTCGTGCGGGTCGAGCATCTGGTGCGCCGCCGCACCGACGAGTTGAAGGCCGCCCACGCGGCGGCGCGGCGCCAGCGCGATGAAATGGAGCACGGCGCCCGGCTGGCCCTGCTGGGCGAGATGGCGTCGAGCATCGCCCACGACATCAACCAGCCGCTCGCCGCCATCGCCAATTACGCCAGCGGCTGCCAGCGTCGCCTGTCGGCCGGCGCCGACCTGGAGGGCGTCGCCGAGGGCCTGCGCTCGATCGCCGGG
>JADFZP010000092.1:6547-9475 GCA_015232485.1 Alphaproteobacteria bacterium | reverse complement strand
CGATGTCCTGGCCATCGCGGCCAGCCGCTCGGCCGAGCGGGCCATACCGGCTTAACGCCGCCAATTCGTCGCCCGCTTCGTTCCTTGGTGCTCGCCGGTAGTAGAGCATCCTCTCCACTCGTCATGGCCGGACTTGATCCGGCCATCCACGCGGCTCCGTGGGAACAGCCTTGGAAACAATGGCATGGGCGGTGACACGTGGATGCCCGTGTCAAGCACGGGCATGACGGCGAAGGAGCATGGCTCGCCGGTATCACAGGTCGACCTCGCGCGGCCCGCTTTGGTCGCGTTCGATCACCAAATCCGCTTCGCCAAGCGGCGAGGCCGCCAGGAACTCGGCCAGATCGCCTTTGCGCCTGATGGTTGGTGGCTCGACGGCCTGGGCCTGTTCGATCAACTCGCCAACCTTCGCCTTGGCCTCGGCGACGGTCCAGGTTTTCGCGTTCATGGGCTGCCCTCCCTATGACCATCATGTTCAGATAAGCACTCGGCCCAGGCAAGATACCGCGGCGTCATGCCGAAGCCTACCTCCCCCCGCTCTTGACCGGGGCGTGGCGCGCCGCTATCCTGGTAAGGAAATTCCTTCCGGAGGCGCCGGGTGATTACCAGCAAGCTCACCAGCAAGTCCCAGACCACGATTCCGCAGCCGGTTCGGGCCGCCCTGCATCTGGAGCCGGGTGACGAAATCCTCTACGCGATCGAAGGTGATCGGGTCGTCTTGAGCAAAGCGGCGGTCAAGGTGGTGGATGATCCTTTCGCCACCTTCACGGAATGGGCGGGGGAGGCCGACAGCCATGCCTATGCCGACCTTTGACGCCTGGGACGTGGTGAAAGTGCCGTTTCCGTATACCGACCGGCCAGTGCGTCGGCGGCGCCCGGCGTTGGTCGTCGCCGCAGGCCCGTTAGCGTCCGAGCATGGGCTGCTTTGGGTGGTGATGATCACCAGCGCCGAAAACCGGCGATGGCCGGGCGACGTGGCGGTTTCGGATTTGGAGGCGGCGGGACTTCCCGCCGCATCGGTCGTCCGCACCGCCAAGATCGCCACCATCGATGCGGTGACGGCCGAACGCCTCGGCACGCTGCCCGCATCCGATCGCGGGCGCGTGACGGAAAGGCTTCGCGCCGCGCTCGCTATGTCCTGACCGCGCGGCGGAAGGACAGCCGCTGGGCCGGGCGGAAGCCGGCCTTCTCCAAAAAGCCCAGCAGACCGAACTGGTTCCAGGCGACGGTGGTCCGAACCTTCTCGACCCGCAGCGAGGCCAGGTTGATCAGCAGTTGCGACAACAGCGCGCGGCCGACCTCGCGGCCCGCCAAGTCGGGCGACACGCCGATCGTGTCGATGACGCCGGTGCTCAGCGTGCGGCCGAAATCGCCGTAGTCCAGCCGGGCCATCACGAAGCCGGCGAATTGGCCGTCGACCTCGGCGACCAGCGAGACGCGCACGCCGGATTGCTCCAGCACCTCGGCCAGCTTGCGGCGGTAATAGGCGCCGCGGTCGCGGCCGGTGATCTTGCGGTCGATGGCGATGATGGCGGGCAGGTCGGCCTCGACCATCGAGCGCACCGGGATGCGGTCGCGCGACAGGGCCTCGAAGTCGTCGCTCGACGGATCGCTGAAATTGGCTTCGCTCATCGTTCCGCTCCGATCCGGCATTCCAACACGACCACCGGGGCCAGCGAGAACCCGCAGGCGCCGAAGAACTGGACCAGATCGCGCTCGCCCCAATCGGCCTCCGACTGGATTTCGGCGACCTTGGCCTCGCGGAACCGCTCCTCCAACGCTTCGAGCAGGCGGCGGGCCAGCTTATTGCCGCGCGCTTCGGGACTGATGCCGATCGCGTCGATCACGCCGGCCGGGGCGGTGCCGCCGAACTCGCCGTCGATCACATGCGCCGAGACGAAGCCCCGGATCGCGCCGTCGATCACCGCCACCAGGGTGGGGAAGCCCTGCGGCCGGGTGGCGGCGGCGGCGAAGCGTTTGGTGTAGAAGCCGCGCCGAGAATGGCCGGTGATCGCGGCGTCCAAGGCGATGATGGCTTCGAGGTCGGCCCCTTCGGCCGGCCGCACCACAAGCGCGGAACTGGTCATGCCTGCCCTCTCTTGACGCTGAGAAACATATTATGGTACGAGAATACCGATTTCACCGCCGCCGTCAAGGGGACGAGGACATGACCGTCGCGCTGCAATGGGGCTATCAGGACCGGCTCGCCATCGTGACGGGAGGCGGGCGCGGCATCGGCCGCGCCATCGCCCTCGCGCTGGCGGCCGGCGGGGCCGAGGTCCACGTCTTCGACCGCGAGCCGGGCGAGGGTGACGCGGGACTTCATTTCCACGCCGTCGACGTGTGCGACGGCCGCGCCGTCGAGGCCCTGGTCGCGCAGATGGGCCGGCCGGTCTCGATGCTGGTCAACAACGCGGGCATCACCCGCGACCGCTCGATCGCCAAGATGAGCGACGACGAATGGGGCTCGGTGCTGCACGTCAACCTGACCGGCGCCTTCAACCTGATCCGCGCCGTGGCGCCCGGCATGACCGGCCAGGGCTGGGGCCGCATCGTCAACGTGGTCTCGATCAACGGCATCCGCGGCAAATTCGGCCAAGCCAACTACGCCGCCTCGAAAGGCGGCCTGATCGCCCTGACCAAAACGGCGGCCCGCGAATTCGGCCGCAAGGGAGTCACCGTCAACGCCATCGCGCCGGGCATGGTGCTGACCGACATGACCCTTCAACTCGCCCCGGAATTCCGCCAAAAGGCCCTCGACGAAGCGGTGCTCCCCCGCCTGCCCGACGAAGACGACATCGCGGCGGCGGCGCTGTTCTTCCTCTCCGAACACGCCCGCGCGGTGACCGGGCAGGTGCTGAAGGTGGATTCGGGGCAGTATATTTGAAGGAGGCGGCAATGCCCGTCGTCGGAGCAAGCGAGTTCGTC
>JADFZP010000092.1:0-6447 GCA_015232485.1 Alphaproteobacteria bacterium | reverse complement strand
CCCGTTTTGACTTGCGCCCCATTCCGGGCCGTTCGGGCGCATTCGAGTACGGCATGATGCCACGGTCGTTGTACGACCAAATCAAGGCGGGAATTCTGGACCGTCAGAAGCGTGGCGTCGTCGCGATGACCTCTCGTTAGACCCGCATCGCGCCTGGCCACCGCGAGCTCACCACCCCTCGTTGTTGACAGTCGAGTGGTCATGAGTGACGATGGCGCTAGATGGCAGGTCGTTCGCCCGCCGTATGCGCCGTGACTGACCTGAGGGGATCTTTACATGCGTCGCTTCAACCGTTTTCTGCTGGCCGGAACCTCGCATCTGGCGGTTCTCATGATGGGCGCCGGGGCTGTATGGGCCTGGGAGGCCGCCGTCATCGTGGATGGCAGCAACTCTCCTTTCATCGGTCGGGCCAACGTGAGCGGGCCAAACGTTGCCAACAGCACGGATGGTGCGGGCGGCGGCAGTGCCGGTATCCTTTTTGGCGTCGCCAACACCAGTGTATTGGTGAGTGAGGGCACGGTCAGTGGTGGTCGCGGTGGCGACGGCGCCAACGGCGGTAGTGGCGGCGATAGTGTCGGAATTTTTGCAGATGTCCACGGCGTCGGGATAGCGATCGGACGATCTGCCACCGTATCAGGTGGAACGGCCGGTGATGGTGGAACGGGCGGTAACGCCTACGGCATCTACGTCCTTGATGCTAGTGGCGTCGCCATCGACAACGAGGGCACCATCAACGGCGGCACCGGCGGCATCGATCCGTCGCGTGAACGCGGCGACAGGAACTCATCATGTGGTATCTGCGTAGGCAATCAGAGCCACCGCGGCGCAACCAACACCACCATCACTAACAACGGCACCATCAACCAAGGCATCGAGTACTATTCCAGAGGCAACACAATCACCAACAATGGTACTATCAACGGCTGGGTGAGCGGTGACGGCGATTCTTCGGCGACGATCACGAACAACGGCACCATCAACCATTCGGGTGATAGGGCCGTTGATTTCTATTCGGTCACCCAGGACAGCACCTTCACCAACAATGGCACCGTCACCGGCGACATCGTGTTGGGGGTGGTCGCCAACGGCGACTATCTAATTTACCTGAACGAGGGCAGCACGCTGAACGGCAATGTGATGGCTTCGTCGCCAAACAATGGCAATGTTGTCATTGGTAGCTCCGGGGCCGGGACGGCAAACTTCACCGGTAATATCGGAACAAACAACACCCCTATCCATAACCTCGCTTTCGCCACTGGTGCCACCCTCGCCCTTGGTGGTAATTCGGCGATCCATACTGCAGCTTGGAGTTGGAGGGACGGAGCCACTATCGATCTAAGAACTCACAAGCTTAATTCTTACTCCTACGACACACTAGGCGGCTCCAGTGATGGGCAAAGTGGCACTTTCTATCTAAAGACCACCATTGACAGGAACGCTGGTCAGCATGGATATTGGGTTTCATCGTTTGGTGACGCTGATAAGTCTACAAACCTTTCGGTTTCAACAGTCTCTATTTCTCCGACAGTCGTCGGAACGGCTTCGAGTGGACAAAAATTTGTCATTTTGCAGGACACCAATGGCCGCATCCCAGATGGATTGCCCTCCGTCGTCAATTCCGGCGGCTATCGCTGGGCGGTGAGCAGCATCACCGGCGCAGGCGAAACCGACACTGACGGCGTGTCCTACGGCACCGGCTACACCAACATCGTCATCACCGCCGCCAACTTGAACGCCGCTGGCACGGCCAGCGGCATCAACGGCGCCAGTGTCAATGCGTTGGCGACCTATTCGGGCAGCGATGTCGGGTTGCAGGCGCTGTCGCAGGCGGTCAACAACCTGACCTCGGATGCCTCGATCAAGAAGGCCGGCGCCCAGTTGCGCCCCGAGGCCACCATCAACACCGCCCAGGCGTCCATGGGTGCCGTGAGCCAGGCGCTGTCCACCATTCGGGCGCGTTCCGACGCGGTGCGGGTGATGGCGTCCAAGGCCCGCACCGGCGTGTCGTCGGGTGAAACGGTGAAGGGTCTGGGGGTGTGGGGCCAGGGCTTCGGCTCGACCGCCGCCCAAGACGAGCGCGACGACGTGTCGGGCTATGATGCCGACACCCATGGCCTTGCCTTCGGCGCCGACTTCAAGCTGGCCGACCCGCTCCGCGTCGGCCTGTCCTTCGCCTACGCCAAGACCGACGTCGAATCCACCGGCGACCGTTCCGGCAGCGGCCAGGACATCGATTCCTACATCGCCAGCCTGTACGGCATCTATTCCGGCAAGGGCTGGTACGTGGACGGCGGCCTGACCTATGGCGTCCACAAATACGACGCCACCCGCCACGTGGACATCGCCGGCGCCGCCGCCCAAAGCCTGAACGCCAGCTACGACGGCCAGCAACTGGGCGCGAAAATCGAGGCCGGCATACCGCTGGACATCGGCCCCGCCGTGGTCACCCCCTTGGCCTCGCTGGCCTACAACAATCTGAAGCAGGACGGCTATTCCGAGACCGGCGGCGCGGCGGCGTTGGATGTCGGCTCGTCCTCGACCGATTCGATCCGCTCGGGCCTGGGCGCCAAGGTCTCGGCCAAGGTCGCCACCATCGGCAACTGGGAGGTCAGCCCCAACGCCCGCGCCGTCTGGCATCACGAGTTCAACAAGTCCAGCCAAGACCAGACGTCGATCTACGCGGCCGGCGGCTCCAGCTTCATCACGCCGGGCACCGACATCGCCACCGAGCATTTCAACCTCGGCCTGGGCGTGGACGTCGCCTCGGTCCGCAACACCGCCATTTCCGCCAAGTACGACACCGATCTGGCCGACAGTTACGTCAGCCACTCGGCTTCGCTGCAACTGCGTACCGAGTTCTGATCATTCGGAAGGTCTTCATCGGCTTGCTGGCCCTGCCGTTTCTTTCGGGCTGTGCCGCCATCGACCGCGACGCCAATGCGGACGCGCTGGCCAAGCCGGCGCGGATGACCCGCATGCCGATGAAGACCAATCCGTTCGTGCTCACCAGTTTCGTGCGCATCACCGATCGCACGCGGCCCGTCACGATCTATATCGAGGGCGACGGCTTGGCATGGGCATCGCGCACCGAGGTTTCCCGCGACCCCACCCCGAAGAACGCCCAAGGGCTGGCGCTGGCGGCGGCCGACCCATCGGCCAACGTGGTCTATCTGGCCCGTCCCTGCCAGTATTCCGACCGCTCGGCGAATCCCACCTGCGGCCCGGACTACTGGACGTCAAAGCGTTTCGCCCCAGAGGTGATCGCCGCCATGAACCAAGCGGCGGATCAGGTGGCGGCCCGGGTGCCGGGGCAGATGCTCAACCTTGTCGGATATTCCGGCGGCGGCGCCGTCGCGGTGCTGATGGCGGCAAGGCGCCAGGATGTCGCCAGCATCCGCACGGTGGCCGGCAATCTCGACCACGCCGAGGTCAACCGTTTGGCCCAGGTGTCGCAACTGACCGGCTCGCTCAACGCCATCGACGTGGCCGCCCAGGTGGCGAAGGTGCCGCAAATCCATTACAGCGGCGCCAACGACCGCGTTGTTCCCCCGGTCATCGCCCAACGCTTCACCCAAGCCAGCGGCTCGGCCTGCGTGCGCGCCATGACAGTGCCGGGCGCCGATCATGAAAGCGGCTGGAATGAACGGTGGCGGGAGTTGTTGGGCATGGCGCCGACCTGCGGCTGATCTCCCGATCCATCGCGCCGACCGCCCTAACCCCGCACAACCCCCGTCCGCTTCACGATCTTCAGCATCGTATCCACGGTGATCGACGACAGCGTGGCCCGCGTGGTGTCTTCGATCTCCTCCAGCACGCCGCGCAGGGCTTGGCCTTCGATGGTGTTCTCGCCGGCTTCGCGGCCGCCGTTCTCGATGCCGCCGATCGGTTCGAAGACGCGGATGATGTCCAGCAGGTTGAGGCGCTTGGCGTTGCCGACGAAGCGGTAGCCGCCGCCCACCCCGCGCGAGGCTTCGACGATGCCCTCGCGGCCCAGGGTGCGCAGCACCTTGGCCAGATGGTTGGGCGAGATGGCGTATTTCTCGGCGATCTCCGAGGCCGACAACTGGCGCTCGGGCTGCTCGGCCAGTTCGAGCACCGCGAAGATGGCGTGGCGGGTGGCGATTTGCAGCCTCATTCGTCGAGGTCCTTCTCAAGCTCGATGAAGGGGCCGGCGCGCAGGCCGAGGCTGCGGAAGTAAGACATCACCAGTTGCGCGTCGCGCGCGATCATGGTGCGGATCTTGGTCACGCCGGCCTTTTTGAAGCAGTCGCACAGCGCGTCGAACAGCTTGGTGCCGATGCCCTCCAGCCGCAGCTCGGGCTCGACGCCTAAGGCGAAGATCCAACCGCAGGGCGGCGAGCCGAACTCCCAGGCGCGAATCTCGCCGGTGATGAAGCCCAGGAAGGCGTCGTCGCGCATGGCGACCAGCAGGAAGCCCTCGGCGCCCGGCGCGCCATAGCGCTGGAACAGCCCTTGCCAATACTCCCGCTTGGGCATGCCGGTGATCCGCGTGTCGAGATCGACGATGGCGTCGATGTCGGCGGGCGTGGCCGGCCGGATGGTGAAGGAGGAGGAGGAGGAAGGCGAAGTGGGCATCGGGTCTCGTCGCAAGGGTTGCGGGGCGATCTTAACACAATCACGCAATCTCGTACCAGTTTGCATGATAGGGATCATTCTTGACAGCGCCCGCCCCTTCGTTCCACGATATTGTGGCTAACCGGTACCTATTTGCCACAAAGGACCGGACAAACAGGGGGAATGCCATGAAGCCGGTGGAAATCGGGGCTGACGGCGATATTCGCTTCCCGACGCCTTTCAACGTCGCCACTCATTTCATCGACCGTCATTTGGCCGAGGGACGCGGCGCCAAGGTCGCGATCCGCACGGTGCGCGGCGACGTGACCTATGCGCAACTCGCGGCCAATGTCGATCGCTGCGCCAGCGCCCTGACCGCGCTGGGCGTGGCGCGGGGCGAGCGCCTGCTGCTGGTCGTCAAGGACAGCCCGGAATTCTTGTACGTGTTCTGGGGCGCCATCAAGGCCGGCATCGTGCCGGTGCCGCTCAACACGCTGCTGAAGGCCAAGGATTACGCCTTCATGATCGAGAATTCGGAATGCGCCATGCTGGTGTATTCGCCCGAATACGCGGTCGAGGTCGAGGCGGCGCTGGCCAAGGCCGCGCACAAGCCAACCCATCTGTTCGGCACCGAGGCGTTTACGGCGTTGCTGGCCGGCGGCGCCGAAGGCTTCGAGGCGGTGCCGGCCACCGCCCTGTCGGAATGCTTCTGGCTGTATTCCTCGGGCTCGACCGGCCAGCCCAAGGGCGCCGTCCATTTGCACCGCGACATGGTGGTGACCAGCGAGACCTATGGCGTCCAGACCCTGGGGGTGCGCGAGGACGACATCTGCTTCTCGGCCGCCAAGCTGTTCTTCGCCTATGGCCTGGGCAACGGCATGACCTTCCCGCTGTGGGTGGGGGCGACGACGGTGTTGCTTGACACCCGCCCGACCCCGGACAGCACCTTCGAGATGATCGCCCGCTTCCGGCCGACGCTGTATTTCGGCGTGCCCACGCTGTACGCGGCGCAGCTTCAGGCGCTGGAGTCGCTGAAGCCCGACCTGTCGTCGGTGCGGCTGTGCGTCTCGGCGGGCGAGGCGCTGCCGGCCGACATCTTCCGCCGCTGGCGCGAGCGCACCGGGCTCGACATCCTGGACGGCATCGGCTCGACCGAGCTTTTGCACATCTTCATCTCCAACCGGGTGGGCAGCATCCGGCCGGGTTCGAGCGGCACCATGGTGCCCGGCTACGAGGCCCGCATCGTCGACGAGAACGACCGCGAGGTGCCGATCGGCGAAAGCGGCAAATTGCTGGTCAAGGGCAAGTCGGCCGCCGCCTATTACTGGCGCAATCCCGAAAAGACCGCCACCACCATGCTGGGCGAGTGGCTGAACACCGGCGACACCTACAGCCGCGACGCCGAGGGCTATTACCTGTATTGTGGCCGCTCGGACGACATGCTGAAGGTCGGCGGCATCTGGTGTTCGCCCTTCGAGATCGAGGGCACCTTGATCGAATGCCCCAAGGTGCTCGAGGCGGCGGTGGTCGGCCGCGAGGACCAGGCCGGGCTGGTCAAGCCCGAGGCGTGGATCATCCTGGCCGACGGCGTCAAG
Source organism: Alphaproteobacteria bacterium (assembly GCA_015232485.1). Lineage (GTDB taxonomy): Bacteria > Pseudomonadota > Alphaproteobacteria > Rhodospirillales > Magnetospirillaceae > JADFZP01. Next base: position 277 of record JADFZP010000092.1, on the reverse strand, counting down.
CCGACCGACGCCTTGGAGGCGGAACTGCTGGCCCACTGCAAAAGCCGCATGGCGCCCTACAAATATCCGCGCAAGTTCCACTTCGTCGACGAGTTGCCCAAGACGGCGACCGGCAAGATCCAGCGCTTCCGCCTGCGCGCCTCGGAGGATTGATGGAGGCGTTCGTTCTCGACGGCTTGCGCACGCCGATCGGCCGCCACGCCGGGGCCTTGGCCGGCGTGCGGCCTGACGATCTCGCCGCGCGGGTGATCCGCGCCCTGGTCGAACGCGCGCCCTT
>JADFZP010000091.1 GCA_015232485.1 Alphaproteobacteria bacterium | reverse complement strand
CCGCGGAACTCGGCGGTCGAGACGTAATGCTCGCCCCTCGCGGTGAGGCGGCGGCGGATGTCGAGTTGCCGCGCGTCGTCGCCATCGACGCGGAAGCAGACGATGTTGGCCTCGGGCTCGACGGCGACCTCGACTCCGGGGCGGGCGCGCAGCAGGCGGGCGGCCGCCTTGGCCAGATCGAACTGGCGGTCGACGAAGCGCGCCAGCCCCGCCTCGCCCTCGGCCGCCAGCACCATGAACAGCCGCAGGCCCAGCGCCGACTTGGTGCATTCGACGGTGCGGTGGATGAAGTCGAAGCCCGGCTTGTCCTTGTCGTGGAACAGGTAGCTGGCCTCCTCGTGGAAGGCGCGGTCGAGGTCGCCCGCTTGGCGCACCAGCAAGGCGGCGCACAGGGTCGGCGCGCGCAGCATCTTGTGGGCGTCCCAGGTCAGCGAGCAGGCCAGTTCCAGCCCGTCGAGCAGGCCGCGGTGGCGTGACGACAGCAGCGCCGCCGCGCCATGCGCGCCATCGACATGCAGCCACGCCCCGGCCTTCCGGCACACCTCGGCGACGGCGCGCAACGGGTCGTAAAGACCGGCCGCCGTGGCGCAGGCGTTGGCGACCACGGCGAGCACCCGGCGCCCCTTCAGCGCCCGCTCCAGCCCGGCCGGATCGATGCGGCCCTCATCGTCGGCCGGCGCGGCGAGCAGCGCCTTCTGGCCCAGCCCCATGATGTCGACGGCGCGGGCCAGCGAGTAGTGGCAGGCCTCGGGCGCGATCACCACGAGGTCGCGCGGCGTGCCTTCGCGCCACGCCTCGGGCGCCACCCGGCCGCGCGCCGCCATCAGCGCGGTCAGGTTGGCCAGCGAGCCGCCATGGGTCAGCACGCCGCCGCCACCGGCGTTCCACCCAGCCTTGCCCAGCATCCAGTCGACCACCGCCGCCTCGATGGTGGCGGCGGACGGCCCCATCTCGTAGATCGCCATGGCGTTGTTGGTGAAGCCGTCGATCAGCGCCGCGACGGCGCCCATCGGATGCGGCACCGCCACTTGATGCGCCATGTAGCGCGGATCGAGCAGCCGGGTCGCCGCGCCGAGATAGGTGGCGAGGAAACGCTCGAACGCCTCGCCGCGCAGCCCGCCCTCGGCGATCAGCCGGTCGATGTCGAGGGCGCGCGCCAGGTCCGCCATCGGCTCCTGCCGGATCACCGGACCTTGGCGCAGCGCCGCGCGCCCCGCGAAGTCGTCAAGCGCGCGAGCCGCCGTCGCGCATTCCGCCGCGAAATCCATGTCCAACCTCCTCGATGCGGCGGCGATGATGGCATGCATGGCCCTGGCATGTCCTTGCGTCGAGCGGCCTATTCGACCATGGTTTTGGTGGATCACGCCAAGGATGGCCAAGTAGGGAGCGGATCGTGCCAAAGATGGACCTGGACGGCTTCGACCGGCGCATTCTGGCGGCGCTTCAGGCCGAGGGGCGGCTGACCAACGCCGAGCTTGCCGACCGCATCGGCCTATCGGCCACGCCTTGCCTCAGGCGGGTCAAAACGCTGGAGCGCGGCGGCGTGATCGAGGGCTATCGCGCCGCGATCGGCCGCCAGGCGATCGGCCTGGGCTTGACGGTGATGGTCGGCGTGAAGGTCGACGGCCACCGCGACGGCAACGCCACCGCGATCCAAGAGGCGTTCCAGGCGATGCCCGAGGTGGTGGCCTGCCACCTCGTCTCGGGCGAGTCGGACTTCCTGCTCGAAGTCGTGGTGCCCGATCTCGGCGCCTACGAGCGGTTCCTGCTCGGCACGCTCTTGAAGCTGCCGATGGTCAAGGACATCCGCAGCAATTTCGTGATCCGCACCGTCAAGGCCGGGGCGCCGCTGCCGCTCGCGCATCTCGGGTGACGGTTGCCGGCGCGGCGCTTCGGGCGTATGATCACCGAAAGGCGAAGAATGTCGCCGCGTCCTGGTCAGGAGACCATCATGATCGGAACCGTGGGCGGCAACGGCCGCATCGTCTGGCGATCCACCGTCGATGTGACGGCGGCCAAGGCCCAGACCCCCAAGACCGCCGAAACTCAGGCACGCCCCAAGGCGGGCGAACCGACCCGCCCCAAGGAGGACGATCCGCTCACTGCGGCAACCAAGGCGTTCAAGAAGGACAACGCCGAGCTGCTGAAGAACCTCGACGACCTGCGCAAGAAAAAGCCCCTGGCCCAGGCGGCCAATGAGAGGATGGCGCGCGTCAAGGAACGCGTCCTTGCCCTGAAGCAGCTCGTCAAGCAGGCGCTGGCCGCCGGCAACAAGACCATGCTGAAGAGCTTGGCGCGCGAGATCGCCCAGCTCGGCCGCGAGCTGGCCATCGCGGCGCGCGACATGAAGGAGGCCGCCCGCGCCGGGGCGATGGACGAGGAAAAGGCCGCCAAGAACGGCAAGGCGGATGCCGCCACCGGCGCCAAGGCGGAGGCCGCCACCGGAGCCAAGGCGGAGGCCGCCACCGGAGCCGAAGCTGACGGCAAGACCGACGGTAATGCCGACGCCAAGACCGATGGCAATGCCGACGCCAAGACCGACGCCAAGACCGACGCCAAGGTCGATGCCAAGGTCGATGCCAAGACAGACGCCAAGGTCGATGCCAAGACAGACGCCAAGGCCGCCACGGTGAACGCCGCCGGCATCGCGTTGCGCGATCAGGCGCTCGCCATCGGCGCCACGATCGGCGCTCCCAGCGGCGGCATTGAGGTCCCGCGCAGCACCGGCGCCGCCTATGACGCCTTCGAAGTGGACATGAGGGTTGCGGCCAAGGAACTCAAGAAGATGATGCAGGACATCCGCGACCTGTTCGAGGCCACCGGCGACGACAAGGAAAAGAAAGACATCCGGAAGCTCGCCAAGGAGCTGAAGAAGGATCTCGAACAGATGAGCGACGACCTCGATCTGGGCCGGGCCGGCACCATGGGCGTTCCGGACGTCGCGGTCAGAGGGCCGGTCAGCATCCTGGTGTGACCCCCCTCACCGCGCCGCGACGGCATTCTCCTTGTCGGCCAGCCTGGCCTGGAAGCGGTCCCAGGCGACCACGGCGCGGTCGTGGGTGCCTTCGCCGATGACTTCGATCTCGTCCTCGGCCAGCACGCGCCAGCGGATGCGGCGGCCCTCGACGGACAGGCAGGTCGCCGTGACGGTCACCGCCATACCGGGCGGCGTGGCGGCGATATGGGTGACGTCGATGCCGACCCCCAGGCTGCCCTCGCCCTCTTCGAGATGCGGCGCCAGGGCCTCGATGCAGGCCCATTCCATCAGCCCGACCATGTAGCCGGTGGCGAAGACGCGCGGCATGGCGACGAACGCGGCCGATTCCGGATAAAGATTGGGGACCGTCTTGGCGTCGGTCACCGTGAAGACGTGGCGATGGACGTCGCCGGGCTTCAATCCGTCCCTCATGACGCGAGCACCCGTCCCGCCACCTCGTCCAAGGCGGCGCGGGTCATCGCCAGCATCTCGTCGATCTCGTCCTCGGTGATGATCAGGGGCGGCGAGAAGGCGATCGAGTCGCCCATCATGGCGCGCAGGATGACCCCGGCGTTCTGGGCCGCCTCGACGACCTGGGCGCCGATGCCGCGTTCGGGCGGGAAATGGGCGCGGGTGTTCTTGTCCTCGACCAGTTCGAGCGCGCCGATCAGGCCCACCCCGCGCGCCTGACCGACCAGCGGGTGCGACTCCAGCGCCTTCAGCCCGGCTTGCAGACGCGGGCCGACTTGGGCGACGTGGCCTAAGATGTCGCGCTCGGCGAAGATGTCCAGGGTCTCAAGCGCCACCGCCGCCGCCACCGGATGGGCGGAATAGGTGTAGCCGTGGCCGAACAGGCCGATCTTGTCGCTTTGCGCGACCAGCGCCTGCCAGATGCCCTCGCTGACCATCAGGGCCGAGATCGGCAGATAGGCCGAGGACAGGCCCTTGGCGCAGGTGATCATGTCGGGCGCCAAGCCATAGGTCTGCGAGCCGAACATCCGCCCGGTGCGCCCGAAGCCGCAGATCACCTCGTCGACCACGAACATGACGTCGTGCTTGCGCAGCACCGCCTGGATCATCTCGAAATAGCCCTCGGGCGGCACGATCACGCCCCCCGCCCCCATCACCGGCTCGGCGAAGAAGGCGGCCACCGTGTCCGGCCCCTCGGCCTCGATCATCTTGTCGAGCGCATCGGCGAGGCGGGCCGAGAAGTCCCGCTCGGTCTCGCCCGGCAGCGCCTCGGCGTAGTGATGCGGGCACTCGGTATGCAGGATGCCGGCGATCGGCAGGTCGAAATCGCGCTGGTTGGCCGGCAGCCCGGTCAGGCTGGCGGTCGCCACGGTGACCCCGTGATAGCCCTTGCGGCGCGCGATGATCTTCTTCTTCTTCGGCCGGCCCAGCGCGTTGTTGACGTACCACACCAGCTTGACGGCGGTGTCGTTGGCCTCGGAGCCGGAATTGGCGAAGAACACCTTCGACATCGGCACCGGCGCCAGCTCAAGCAGCTTTGACGCCAGTTCGATGCCGGTCTCGTGCGACTTGTGGTTGAACATGTGGTAGAAGGGCAGCCGCTCCATCTGGCGCCGCGCCGCCTCGGCCAGCCGCGGTTCCGAGAAGCCCAGCGCCGTGCACCACAGCCCGGCCATGCCCTCGATGTAGTCGTTGCCGGCATCGTCGAACACCCGCACGCCCTCGCCGCGCGTGATGATCAGCGGCCCCTTCTCGCGATGGCGGCCAAGATGCGTATAGGGATGCAGGACCGAAGCGAGATCCTTGTCGCGCAACGAATTCGATGTCATGTCACTCTCGCTTTCGGTGGTTTGACGCCACCTTTACGCATGATGCCCGCGCCGACGCGGAAAATGTCGGGGACGTTTATCTTGCCATTCGCACGTATCTCGACCACCCCGATGACGCGCAACGCCTCAAGTAGAGCTGGTTCGTCGCGGCCATCCCCCGATTCTAGAAAGATCGGCAGCAGGCGCGACAAGCCACGCGTCGCGTCGGCCTGTATCGCATCGCACGTTCCGGCCCAACGCGCGAAGACGTCGTCGCGTTCACATGGAACCAGCAGGCCGGCCAAAGGCTGAAGCGCCTTTCGCATCCACCAGTAATCCTCTTCAAGTTCGCGCACGCGGTCTCCCGACGCCGCGACCACGCCTTGCATGATGCCCTTGTGGTCGATCGCCTGCCCGACGGGAGCCGGTTCGTGCGCCGCCGCACGGGCAAGAGCCTTGATGAAGCTGCGGGGCGAACCCTCCTCGCGCGCATCGGCCAAGTGCATGGGAATCCAGGTATAGGTGCTTCCGCGCTTCTTCCCGGCCCCCATCCATTCACCGGCAAGGGCAGAGAACGCCGCGGCCTCGGACGCGCCTGCCGAAACTTCGCCCACCAACGATTCCAGCGCCCGCCGCGCTTCCACATTTCGTCTGAGATGAAAGAAGAGCAGTCCATATAGCTCGTCGGGGTGCCAACGGAGGTCGACCCGCTCGGCCACCAGCTTCGAGGCATCGGGGAAGCGCCAAAGCTCGGGATCGGCGAACTGGTCGGGTCGCATGAAGACCTTGACCGCCAAGCCGGGCAGACTACGGATCGCCAGGGCGAAGCGTAGCAAACCGATGGTCAGCGGCCGGATTTCTCCCCATGTGTCGCCTAGCCGATCCAGCCCGTCAAATACCAACAGGAAACAACGGCCCTCGCGCGCATTCGCTTCGGCGGCGCGGCGAAGTCTAAGTTGCGAAGATTCGACATTGCCCCCCACCTGACGGGCGAGATCGACCAAGCTGATTGGAAGCCGCTCGATGCTGCGCAGGGCCACCGCAAGCCAAAGTAGCTCGGCCGAAATGCCCGTGCCCAACGCTTCACGCAACGCGTCCTTGTCGGCGGTGCGCTCGTCCGACAAGCCGCCCCGAAAACCGAAAGCGGCTTGGCCAATCCGGTTCAAGCCGCTGCGCGGATAAGCGTCGGCGGCCACCGCGCGCGCCTGATCGTCGACCAGCGCGGAAGCCCAGAAGGTTTTGCCAACCCCGCGGTTGCCGATCACCAGCGCCCGTTCCAAGTCCAACGCGCGGCCATGCGCCGGCGGCGTGAAGACTTGGTCGGGAAGGGGCGGGCTACCATCCTCCCAGATCGCCAGCCGGTCGAGCCCCGCCAGCGCGCGCCGGATGTCCGCCATCGCCTGTACCCGGTCGGAATTCATTCCAACCTCAACAAGCCGCGCGCGCCCGAGAGGAAATCGCCGAAGGCGGCCTTGTACACCGCATTGTCGAGGTGGGCGTGGTCGCGGACGGGATCGAAGTCGAGATAGCCGCCGTCGAACCCGATGCACAGCGCGTCGTGCGGCGCGCCCGGCTCATCCATGCCGAAATTGAAGGCGCCCCGGTCTTCGCTCTCGTAGAAGTGATCCGCGAACAGATCGAACAGGTCGTCGCGAAAGCGCCGCCGCGCGTCGGGGCTGGCGGGCGCCTTGGCCTGGACGAAGCGGAACCCATGTCGCCAATCGTTTTCGTCCCGCACCTGAAGCTGCGCCAAATGGGCGAGAAGGTACGAGTATCCCTCGAACGTCTGCGGCTGATCGATGCCGAACAGCAGTACCGTCGCGTCCAGGCCAAGCAACGGGCCGGACGTCATTTCGGCCAACCCGGCGCGGCTGTCGATCAGCACCGCGTCGTAGCGACGCCGAGCAGCCAAGCGGTCCACCATCTCGCGGGTTTGATCGCGCAAGCTGATGGTGCCACCGCCTGGCCTGAGATCTTCCACCAGGGCACGCGCCAACTTGCCGATGACATTGTGCGGATTGTCGGCGCAGGCGCGGCCGGCGGCGGGAACCACGTCGACCCGCCCCTGCCCCCTGAAGCGATCGGTCAACTCGCTGGTCGCGACGAACTCGTCTAGCTCGTCGTCGGACACGCCGCCCCGGCCATTCTCGACCAGATAGTCCAATGCTCCTTGCCGAGGCCGGGAATCCGCCGTCACCAGCATCGAGCCCAGTCCCGGCGCCTCGATGTCGAGGTCGATGGCGAGCACGTCGAGCCCGCGCTGCGCCAAATGCGCCGCGGTCACCGACAGCGCGGTCGAGCGGCCGACCCCACCCTTCAGGCTGGCGAAAACGAGGCGCGGCGCGCCACCGGGACCATGGGATGGTGGCAGCACCCAATCCTGGCCGACCAGCCTGCGGTCGATGGTCCGCACGGTCACCTCGCGACCACTCTCTGGAAATCTTTCGACGCGCCAGAGCGAGTGCTGGTCATCGAGCAAGTCGCGTCCGAGCGGCGAGGCGGCATCGATGACCGTCGCCCCGTCAACGGCGTATGGCCCTAGACATCCAACCAAGGTCTTGGAGAGCCCGGTGCGAGCGTTCTTGTCCTGCCCCTCGACGAGCACGGCGAGGCGGCCAAACATGTCGCGCATCACCGCGAGGTTCGTGGGCACGGCATCGCCAAAATGAAGTTCGACGAAGCGCAAGAGGAGCGGTAGCGAGTCGTCGTAGCGGATAGACATGCCTCCCCCCTAGAACAGCAACGTCCGGACGGCTCGAACCGCACACTCGCGCCACGTCACGCATTGCGCCGGCTCGACCTCGCCATCGGGTGCATATCGCATGTCGGTATGCCAACCGTCCATGAAATCAGAGTCGTCGGCGAGAGCGAGCAGGGTGACGACCAACGTGGCCAAGCGTCCCGACGCTTTGGTCACGACCAACCCTTTCGGATTGTCGGCACCCGTCTCGTCCTCCTCCTCGGCGGACGGCGGCGCCGCGGCGAGCAGGCGATCCGACTGCACAAGTATGGTCGCCCTGATGTTGTTGGCCCCATCCCCAAAGTGACCCCAGATCGGATTGCCGCACCGCTTGCCATCGAATTTTCGGAATCCCGCCTGTTCGAGAACGGTCTTGAACGCGCATTCGGCCGCGAAGCCATAATGGTAGCCGGCGGCGAGATGGCGGTCGCTTCCCTCCAGATGCCCCGCATCATCCAAATGCCGAAGTCCCGCTTGGCGGTAATCGCAGGTGAAAACCATCACACCCCGCCCAGGCACAGATATTTGATCTCGACATAGTCGTCGATGCCGTATTTCGAGCCCTCGCGGCCGATGCCGGATTCCTTGACGCCGCCGAACGGCGCCACCTCGGTCGAGATGATGCCTTCGTTGATGCCGACGATGCCGTATTCCAGCGCCTCGGCGACCCGGAACACGCGGCCGACGTCGCGGGCGTAGAAATACGCGGCCAGGCCGAACTCGGTGTCGTTGGCCATTCCCACCGCCTCGGCCTCGGTCTCGAAGCGGAACAGGGGCGCCACCGGGCCGAAGGTCTCCTCGCGCGCCACCAGCATGGCGGGGGTGACGTCGGTCAGGATGGTCGGCTGAAAGAAGGTGCCGCCCAGCGCGTGGCGGGCGCCGCCCATCATCACGCGGGCGCCCTTGGCCACCGCGTCGGCGATGTGGCGCTCGACCTTTTCGATGGCCTGACGGTTGATCAGCGGCCCCTGCTGGGTGTCGCCCGACAGGCCGGGGCCGACCTTCAGGCCCTTGACCGCCTCGGCCAGCTTGGCGGCGAAGGCGTCGTAGACCCCCGATTGCACCAGCAGGCGGTTGGCGCAGACGCAGGTCTGGCCGGTGTTGCGATATTTGGACGCCATCGCGCCGGCCACCGCCGCGTCGAGATCGGCGTCGTCGAACACGATGAAGGGCGCGTTGCCGCCCAGCTCCAGCGAGACCTTCTTCACGGTGTCGGCGCATTGCCGCATCAACAGCTTGCCCACCTCGGTCGAGCCGGTGAAGCTGAGCTTGCGCACCAGGGGATTGGCGGTCAACTCGCCCCCCACCCCTTCGGGGTCGCGCGCCGTCACCACGTTCAGCACGCCCTTGGGGAAGCCGGCGCGGTCGGCCAGTTCGGCCAGGGCCAGGGCCGACAGCGGCGTGTCCTCGGCCGGCTTGATGACCACCGGGCAGCCGGCCGCCAGGGCGGGCGCCACCTTGCGGGTGATCATGGCGATCGGGAAATTCCACGGCGTGATCGAGGCGACCACGCCGATCGGCTGCTTCAGCACCAGGATGCGCTTGCCGGCGGCGTGCTGCGGGATGATGTCGCCATAGACGCGCTTGCCCTCCTCGGCGAACCACTCGACGAAGGCGGCGCCATAGGCCACCTCGCCCATCGCCTCGGCCAGCGGCTTGCCTTGCTCGCTGGTCATCAGAACCGCGAGATCGCGCTGCGCCGCCATGATCAGCTCGTACCAGCGGCGCATGATCTGGGCGCGTTCCTTGGCGGTGCGGCCGCGCCAGTCGGGGAAGGCGGCGTGCGCGGCGTCGATGGCGCGGCGGGTCTCGGCCGCGCCCATCTCGGGCACCTCGCCCAGCACCCGGCCATCGGCCGGATCGACCACGGCGAAGGTGCGCCCGTCATCGGCGCCCACCCAGGCGCCATCGATGAAGGCCTGCTGGCGGAACAGCTTGGAATCGGTCAGAGCGGTCATGCTGGCATCCTCCTCAGGCACGGTAGGATGGCGCGCCGGCCGCCT
>JADFZP010000090.1 GCA_015232485.1 Alphaproteobacteria bacterium | reverse complement strand
ACCCCCGCCCGATCTACGGCGAGGCCACGCCCGAGGAATCGAAGGCGCTGAAGGACGAAGGCGTCGAGGTCCAGAGCATCCCCTGGATCGCGCCCAGCCAAGAGAATTGACCGGCGGCGCCGGCCCGCCGAACTGAAAAGGCATGCCGACCAAGGACCACGGCCCGCAGATCAAGGACGACGCCACCTACGAGGCCCTGCGCGCCCAAGCCGCCAGCAAGGAAAAGGCCTATCTCAATGGGGACAGCAACTCATTCAGTTCCGCGTCCCTGTCTCGCGGGCTGGCGGATACGAATGTCACGCGCCAGCGCGGCAAGCCGTCGCCCGTCGGCCCCGCAAACCTTTCGCCGTGGATTGCGGCCTGGACCTCGTCGGGAATCCTTTGGGACACGACCGGGACGTCCGGACTGTCGGACGTAGGTTCGGCCAAAGCAGACCGCATATCGACGATCCGGTTCCTTACCTCCGATGGTGTAGGCGGTATCGGCACCCCGAAGACCATTCGGCGTCCTACTCGCGTCGTGGAAAGCAGGGGGGCGGATACGCCAGGAGCCAGTCCAAAAAAGCCCGTTTCCAAAATCGTCGGCGGGCAGAACAAGGCATTCAACGGGAACATGAGCGGCGCGATTCGCCCGAGGCTCTTATTGCTTGTACGAAGTGTGCGGTCCGTGGCGTGGCGGACAAGGCCCTGGATGCGGTAGCCGTCAGCAAGGCTAGCCCCGGTTACCGTGGAAATGCCCGTGCGCCTCGCCAACGCACAAGTTCCTCTAGGATTGTATAATATGTACATGGGGTATGTCGCAGTCTGCGACTGGGCAGTAGAGCACAATAAATTTGCCTGTAGATATGGGCCTCCGCCGGAAATGTGCAGCAGTTCCTTGTAACAGTGGCGGGTCCAAATTTGCCCATCACCATAGGACTGTTTGGCCTGAAGCAGAATACGAAAGAATGTACCGTCATCCGGATTAACGAAGTTCCACTCCATATCCGCTCCGGTTACCGGCTCCTCCGGAAACTCGACAATGATCCTCCGGCCCCCAACGCTTATAAGGCTACCCATCAGAAGGTCCGTTATAGTCTCCTCACGAAAGCGCCTGCGTAGCCGACGACCGCGCTCAAGAAAGCTCTCGACGAACGTCGGGAATTGGTTAGCGAGACTACACAACATCGAGACCAGTCCTCCTCGCTTGGTAAGAGCAGGCAACTTACTCAATTTTGGGCGGCCTGACACCTTTCGCGCCAACCGGTGAGCGAAAAATGTGTTTCAGATCGGGCGTTGCGGCATCATTGGGACATGCGGGCGCAAGAAAATAGTGTGCCTGCGTCACCCTCGAACCGCGAGGCATGTCGTCGACCGACGAAACGTCCCTCAATCGCCTTCGGGATTCGCCGCCGACGGGCGGGGACGGGGCACGAAGCCGAGCACGAACCCGAAGGGCTTGGCAATTCTCGTCAAGGTTTCCCGCGTTGGATTGGCGGTACCCTTCTCAAGCGCGATCACTTGCATCCGGGTCAGTCCGAATCGCTCGCCGAACTCGGCCTGGGTGAGCCCGAGGGAATTCCGGATGTCGCGGATGGCGCCGGGCAGGCGCAGCGATCCCGTCGCCGCCCGTTGGGCGATGGCGTCGCGCCGCTCCAGTTTCTCCTCGCGGGTCAGAGGCCGTTTCCGGGGCATGGCGCCTCCTCCAGCCGTTCGAGGGCGTCGGCCACGGCTCCGGCGCCGAAGGCGCGCCGGATCACCTCGGCGTGAACCCCGGCCTCGGCGGCGATGCGCGGCAGATCGCGCAGGAACGCCACTTTTTCCACCAAGGCGGTCCGGATGGCGTCGGCGGGCAGGCCGTCGCAAGCCGCCGCCTCGCAGACCGCCGCCCACTGGCCATCGAGGTCGTGGCCACGCGGGCGACGCCACCGGGTCGCCCGGCCAATGCCCGAGGGCGACAGGCGCATGGGCGCGAAATCGTAGAGCGGCGCCAGACGAATGCCGCCTTCGGCCCTTTTGGCCAAGGCCGTGTTGCGCCCGTGGTTGTCGGGATTGCCCATGGCCGCGTTGAGCACGTCGCGCAGGACGTACTCCAGGGTGTCGGCGGCCGGATCGTCGCTGACCGCGCGGATCACCGCCAGATAGTCCTCATGGTGACCGAGATGGCCGAATTCGGCCACGCCCAGGGCCGACACCAGACTCTCCTGGCCATGCGACAGCACCCGGCCATCGGCCACGGTGCGGTCGAAGCGGGGAGTCCGGAGGATGCCAGTGTGGTAGGCGAGCGGCGCCGCCACGTTCAGGCCGAACGCGCGGGCGACCGACAGATACGGCGCCTCGGCTCCGATGATCAGGGCATCGTCGTCGCTCGACGACCGCAGCAGTTTGACGATGGCGTGCTCGACCCCTTCGTCGGTCGGAACGAACGGATCGGGATACCAGAAGCCGTCCCGGACATGCCGGGTCATCAACGCCTTCGGCCACTCGCCCTGAACGCCGCTGGACCCCGAGGCCAGATGGGCGAACCGATCCATGACGTCCAGGAACCGCTCGCTCCTGGTGGCGATTTCCCGGTCGGTCAGGGGCGGGCATTCGACCCCTTTGATGCGCCGCTGTTCGGCCTCCCAGGCCTCCTTGATCCGGAGATTGCCGATGGGCGCCCCGCCAGCCCGCAGCAGCAGCCGCAAGTCGACCGCCGGATCGTCGTTGCGCAGACCGATCTCCTTGGCCAGACGCTGGCGGGCGACGCCCTGAGGCATCAAGTCCAGCAACCACGCGGGCCAAGTATCGAGCTTGGTGCTTTCCAGGTTGACCGGCAATCTCACCGACAACGCCCGCCGGTCGACGACATCGGTGTCCACCGCGTCGACAGCCGCCAGATCAAAGAAGTAGGCGTCGTCATAGGCGACCCTGGTCGCCCCGGCGATACCTCGTTCGGGGTCCTGGAACGCCACGGTCGCGGCGTCGCTCCACGCGCCGTCGACATGGGCCTGGACAGTGATCGTTTCCGTGAAATGTATCCTCGAAGCGATGCCTATGGGGAAGAGTGCGGGGCGAAAAGCCCGCCGTCAACGATACATTTGGCCCCCCTACCCCTTCACCCCGCACAGCATGTAATTGACCGACAGATCGTCGGTGGCGCTCCAGGTGTCGTGGGCGATGTCGTAGCCCATGCCCTTGAGCGCCTTGGTCTCGACTCCGTGGCGGCGCAGGCCGGCGGCGAATTCCGAGGGTTTGACGAACTTCCTCCAGTCGTGCGTGCCCCTGGGCAGCCAGCGCAGCACGTATTCGGCGCCGACGATGGCCAGGGCGAAGGATTTGACGCCGCGGTTCAGGGTGGCGGCGAACAGCAGGCCGCCGGGGCGCACGCGGGCGCTGGCGGCGGACAGGAAGGCGTCGACGTCGGGAACGTGCTCGATCACCTCCATGGCCAGGACGACGTCCCACTGGCGGTCGAGGTCTTCGGGCATGGCGACTTGGTAGTCGATGCCCAGCCCTTGCGATTCGGCATGGATGCGGGCGACCGCCACGTTCCTGTCGCCCGCGTCGATGCCGGTCACGGCGAATCCCAGTTGAGCCAGCGGCTCGGCCAGCAGGCCGCCGCCGCAGCCGATGTCGAGCAGCGACAACCCCTCGAAGGGGCGCTCGGCGGCCGGGTCGCGGCCCAGCCGGGCGGCGGTCTGCTCGCGGATGAAGTCCAGCCGCACCGGGTTGAAGCGGTGCAGCGGACGGAACTTGCCACTGGGGTCCCACCACTCCTCGGCCATCGCCGTGAAACGCGCAACCTCGTCCGCCGATGCCGTACCCGTCACATTCGCCTCCATGGAAATCCTCGCCCGGCCCGGGCTTGCGTCCCGAACCGCGACAGAGTATGAATACGCGCCCTTCGCCCGGCAACGGGCGCTTTGCTTGAAAATTCAGCTTTTCCAGAAGGCAGGGACTTCCTTCATGGCTCGTATCGTCCTGAAATTCGGTGGAACCTCCGTCGGTGACACCGACCGTATCAAGAATGTGGCGCGACGGGTCAAGAAAGAGGTCGACGCCGGCAACGAAGTGGCCGTCGTCCTCTCGGCGATGTCGGGCGTCACCAATCAGCTTGTCGAGTTTTGCCGCCAGATCGCCGCGCCGCACGATCAGGACGCGCGCGAATACGACGCCGTCGTCGCGACCGGCGAGCAGGTGACCATCGGCCTGTTGGCGATGGCCTTGCAGGAATTGGGCGTGCCGGCCCGTTCGTGGATGGGTTGGCAGGTGCCGATCCGCTCGGACGGCGTGCATGGCAAGGCCCGCATCGAATCGATCGACACCACCGAGATGGTGGCCCGCATGAAGGCCGGCCAAGTCGCCGTGGTGGCCGGGTTCCAGGGGATTGGTCCCGACAACCGGGTGACCACGCTGGGCCGCGGCGGCTCGGACACCAGCGCCGTGGCCTTGGCCGCCGCGATGGGCGCCGATCGCTGCGACATCTACACCGACGTCGACGGCGTCTACACCACCGATCCCAGGATCGTTGCCAAGGCGCGCAAACTCGACAAGATTACCTATGAAGAGATGCTGGAGCTGGCGTCGCTGGGCGCCAAGGTGCTGCAAACCCGCTCGGTCGAGATGGCGATGAAGCACCGCGTCCGCGTGCAGGTTTTGTCCAGCTTCGTCGACGCGCCCGGCACCCTGGTCTGTGATGAGGATGAGATCGTGGAAAAGGAACTGGTGAGCGGCATCGCCTATAGCCGCGACGAGGCCAAGATCACCCTGGTCAAGGTCGCCGACCGTCCCGGCGTGGCGGCGGCCATCTTCGGGCCGCTGGCCGAGGCCGCCGTGAATGTCGACATGATCGTGCAGAACGTGTCCGAGGACGGCAAATCGACCGACCTCACCTTCACGGTGACCAAGGGCGACCTCGACCGCGCCGTCAAGGTGCTCGAGGCGCGCAAGGAGCAGCTTGGCTTCGAGCGCCTGCTGCCCGACAGCAACGTGGTCAAGGTTTCGGTGATCGGCGTGGGCATGCGCAGCCATGCCGGCATCGCCCAGCGCATGTTCCAGACCTTGGCGGAGAAGAGCATCAACATCCAGGTCATCTCGACCTCGGAGATCAAGATCAGCGTGCTCATCGCCGAGGAGTACACCGAGCTGGCGCTGCGCTCGCTGCACTCCGCGTATGGACTGGACGCCGCCTGACGCCTTGGGGCCGGCGGCAATCCGGCTCGCCCGCCTTTGGCGGCGCGGTACCGAGTTTCTCGGTTGCCGTCACGCCATCATGGGCGGAGCCATGTCCTGGGTGTCCGAGCGCCATCTGGTCTCGGCCATCTCGAATTCCGGCGGCTTCGGCGTGATCGCCTGCGGCTCGATGGGCCCCGACCGCCTGGCCGAGGAGATCGGCGCCACCCAGGAACGCACCGATCGGCCGTTCGGCGTCAACCTGATCACCATGCATCCCGAACTGGACGCGCTGATCGACGTCTGCGCCCGGCGCGCGGTCGGCCATGTCGTGCTGGCCGGCGGGCTGCCGCCGGTGGCCGCCGTCCGGCGGGCGCGCGACCATGGCATGAAGGTGATGTGCTTCGCCCCCACCGTCGCCTTCGCGCGCAAGCTGGTGCGCAGCGGCGCCGACGCCCTGATCGTCGAGGGCACCGAGGCCGGCGGCCATATCGGCCCGGTGGCGACCAGCGTGCTGGCCCAGGAGATCCTGCCCGCCATCTCGCAGGTGCCGGTGTTCGTGGCCGGCGGCATCGGCCGCGGCGAGGCGATCGTCGCGCTGCTCGAAATGGGGGCGGCCGGCGTGCAGCTTGGCACCCGATTCGTCTGCGCCACCGAATCGATCGCCCATCCCGCGTTCAAGGCGGCCTTCCTGCGCGCCTCGGCCCGCGACGCGGTGGCCAGCGTGCAGGTCGACCCCGCCTTCCCGGTGATTCCGGTGCGCGCCCTGGCCAACGCCGGCACGCGCCGCTTCGTCGAATTCCAGCATGAGGTGATCGGCCGCTTCCGCGAGGGCGCCATCGACCAGAAGGAGGCCCAGCTCGAAATCGAGCATTTCTGGAACGGCGCGCTGCGCCGCGCGGTGATCGACGGCGACGTCGAGAACGGCTCGGTGATGGCCGGGCAAAGCGTCGGCATGGTGACGCGGGTCGAGCCCACCGCCGACATCATCGCCGAACTGGTGGCCCAGGCGGTCGCCGCCCTCGACGCCCGCGCCGATCCGGCCCAGGCGGTGGGCTGATGCAGGCCGCCATCCCCAGCCCCCGCCGATTCCTAAGCCGCCTGCGCGACGTGATGGCCGGCGGCGGCACGGGTCAGGAGCGCCTGGACCGGGTGGTCAGTCTGATCGCCGCCGACATGGTGGCCGAGGTCTGCTCGTGCTACGTGCTGCGGGCCGGCGACATCCTGGAACTGTTCGCCACCGAGGGCCTGAAGAAATCGGCGGTCCACAAGACCCGCCTGCGGGTCGGCGAGGGCCTGGTCGGCGACGTCGCGGCGCATGCCCGCCCGCTCGCCTTGGCCGACGCCCAGTCGCATCCCCATTTCGCCTATCGTCCGGAAACCGGCGAGGAGATCTATCACTCGCTGATGGGCGTGCCGATTCTGCGCGGCGGCCGGGTGATCGGCGTGGTGGTGGTGCAGAACCGCTCGCGCCGCCACTACACCGACGAGGAGATCGAGACCCTTCAGACCGTGGCGATGGTGCTGGCCGAGTTGGTGGCCGGCGGCGAACTGGTGCCGCGCGACGAGATCCAGGCGGTCGAAGGCAACGCCCTGCTGCCCACCCGGCTCGAGGGCATCAAGCTGAATGGCGGCATCGGCATCGGCGTCGCGGTGCTGCACAAGCCGCGCATCACCATCCGCCAACTGGTCGCCGACGACCCCGAGGTCGAGTTGGAGCGCCTGCGCCACGCCCTGGCCGGCATGCGCTCGGCGATCGAGGAGCTGTTCTCGTCTTCCGATCTGGGCGACGGCGAGCACCACGACGTTCTCGAAACCTACCGCATGTTCGCCGAGGATGTCGGCTGGATCGCTCGCATCGGCGAGGCGATCCGCTCGGGCCTGACCGCCGAGGCCGCCGTGCAGAAGGTGCACGAGGATTCGCGCGCCCGCATGAGCCAAGTCACCGATCCCTATATCCGCGAACGCTTGCAGGATTTCGAAGACCTCGCCAACCGGCTGCAGCAGCATCTGTCGGGCGACGGCGGCACGTCGGCGGGCAGCGATCTGCCGGACGACACGGTGCTGATTTGCCGCTCGATGGGACCGACCGAGCTGCTTGACTACGACCGGCGCAAGCTGCGCGGGCTGGTGCTTGAAGAGGGCTCGCCCACCATGCACGTCGCCATCGTGGCGCGCGCCCTGGACATCCCGGTGATCGGGCGGGCCAAGGACGCGCTGGCCAAGGTCGAGCCCTTGGACCCGGTGATCGTCGATGGCGACAACGCCCAGGTCTTCCTGCGCCCGTCGGACGACATCCAGCAGAGCTTCGCCGAAAGCATCAAGCTGCGCGCCCAGCGCATGGCCGGCTATGCCGCGCTGCGCGACCTGCCGGCGGTGACCATCGACGGGCGCCACGTCGCCGTGATGCTGAACGCCGGCCTGCTGGTCGATCTGCCCCATTTGCACGCCACCGGCGCCGACGGCATCGGGCTTTACCGCACCGAGTTGCCCTTCATGGCCCGCCCGGCGCTACCCGACGTCGAGGCGCAGACCCTGCTTTACGGCAAGATTCTCGATCAGGCCAGGGGCCGTCCGGTGGCGTTCCGCACGCTGGATGTTGGCGGCGACAAGGTGCTGCCCTATTGGAACCCCTCCGAGGAGGACAATCCGGCGCTGGGCTGGCGGTCAATTCGCATCACCCTGGACTGCCCGGCCGTGCTGCGCCAACAACTGCGCGCCCTGATCCTGGCGGCCGCCGGGCGCGAATTGCGCGTGATGTTTCCCATGATCGCCGACATCACCGAACTGGACCGCGCCCGCGCCATGCTCGATCTCGAGCTGGAGCGTGGCCAGGGACGCGGCGAAAGGCCGCCGTCGCGGGTGCTGGTCGGCACCATGTTGGAGGTGCCGGCGCTGGCTTGGCAGATGCCGGCGCTGCTCGAGCGCGTCGATTTCGTCTCGATCGGCTCGAATGATCTGATGCAATTCATGTTCGCCTGCGACCGCGGCAATCCGCGACTCGCCGACCGTTACGACGCGCTGTCGCCGGCCATGCTGGTGTTCATCCGTCACTTGGTCGCCCGCTGCGACGAAGCCGGCGTGCCGCTGAGCGTTTGCGGCGAAATGGCCGGCCGGCCGCTCGACGCGATGGCTCTGCTGGCGCTGGGCGTGCGCAACCTTTCGATGGCGGCGCCGTCGGTCGGGCCAATCAAGGCGATGGTCCGCAGCCTCCATCTCGGCGCCCTCGAGGACTACCTTGAAACGCAAATCGGACGACCCGATCGCAGCTTGCGGGAAAAATTGCGCCACTTCGCCCAGGACCACGGCGTCCTGTTGTGAGGGACGTTGCCGGCCTTGGGACATATTTGCTAAGTTCGGGCGGCCGGCGACGCGCCGGCCCGTGACCTGGGGGCACCGTGTCTGATCCGATCGCTGAAGAGACCGTGGAGGTCGCTCGGCCGACCACCGTCGGCGCAATGTTGCGGGCCGCCCGCGAGACCCAAGGACTGACGGCGCAGGACATGGCCTTGGCCCTGCGCATCCGGCAGCAATATCTCGAAGCGATCGAGAGCGGACGCTATTCCATCCTGCCCGGCGCGACCTATGCGGTTGGTTTCGTGCGCGCCTATGCCGAATATCTCGGCCTGGACGCCGACGAGACGGTGCGCCGCCTGAAGCAGGAGACCGCCGGCGGGCTGGGCGAGCGCTCGGAACTGGTGTTCCCCTCGCCCGTCTCGGAAGGCCGCGTGCCGGCCGGCGCCGTGCTGTTCCTGGCGCTGATCCTGGCCGGCGGCGCCTATGGCGCCTGGTACTACATGAGTTCGAAGGAGCGCGGGCTGGCCGAACTGGTCCCCGCCCTGCCCGACCAACTCACCACCATGCTGCGCGACCCCGGCCCACAAACCGAAAAGCCGGTCGAGGACGGCAAGGCCGAGGACGTGAAGTCCGACGTCATCCCCTCTCCCGAGGCCGAGGAGCAGGAACCCGCCGCCGCTCCGATCCCGCCCAAGCCACCCGTGGTGGTCGAGAACATTCCCGCCGCCGCCCCGGTCAAGCCGGGCGCGCCCGCGGCGACTCCGCCCAAGCCGACACCCGGAACGGCCGCCACCCCGGTGTTGACCGGCATGGGCGGGACTCCGGCGATGACCGGAATGGGCGCGACTCCGCCCAAGCCAGTCGAGACCGCGCCGACCGGAATGGCGGCGGTGACGCCCAAGCCGGCCGAGCCGGCGAAGCCGGGCGCCCCGGTCAAGCCGGGCGAAACCACGATGACCGGCATGGGCGCCACCCCGCCCAAGCCGGGCGACGCCGCGATGACCGGGATGACCGCGATGACCGGGATGACCGGGACTCCGGCGATGACCGGAATGGGCGCGACTCCGCCC
>JADFZP010000089.1 GCA_015232485.1 Alphaproteobacteria bacterium | reverse complement strand
ACCGACCCTTCGCCGTCATGCCCGTGCTTGACACGGGCATCCACGTGTCACCGCGGAGCCGCGTGCTCAAATACCGGCGAACACCCGCACCTTCGCGGGGATGACGAAGGCGTTGGACGAGTTGCCTCCGACCCCCTTGTAATCCCGCGCGGTTCGGCTATCCTGTTGCGCTGCAACATGAATCGGCTTCGATGACCGACGGACCTCTCGCCGCATATCGCGCCCGGCTCGCCTCGGGTGGTTTGAAGCCGGACCCCGCGCAGGGCTTGGCGGCCGAGAAGCTGCAAAGCCTGCACCACGCGTTGCAGCATTACCGGCCGTCGCTGGGGCAGACCGGCTGGCGCGACCGCTTCGGCCTGGGGCGCCGCAAATACGAGCCGCAGCCGCCGCAGGGGCTTTACATCTTCGGCCATGTCGGGCGCGGCAAGTCGATGCTGATGGACTTGTTCCACGAATCGACCACCGTCGAGGCCAAGCGCCGGGTCCACTTCCACGAATTCATGCGCGACGTCCACAAGGAATTGAACGTCCTGCGCAAGGCCCAGGAGGACCCGATCCCCCGGCTGGCGCGGCGGATCGCCCTGGAGTCCTGGCTGCTGTGCCTGGACGAATTGCAGATCGGCGACATCGCCGACGCGATGGTGGTGGGACGGCTGTTCCAGGCGCTGTTCGACAATGGCGTGGTGATCGTCACCACCTCGAACCGGGCGCCCGACGATCTGTACAAGGACGGCCTTCAGCGCGAGCGCTTCCTGCCCTTCATCGCCCTGATCAACCAGCGCCTGGACCTGCTGGAACTGAACAGCGAGCGCGACTACCGGCTGGGCCGCAAGTTGGGCCTGCGCGTCTATCACACGCCGATGGGCGGCCACGACTGGGACGCCGACGCCTGCTTCGCCCAAATGACCGGCGGACAGGTGCCGCAGCGCGACGCGCTGACCGTCCACGACCGCCGCCTGGAGGTGCCGGCCACCGCCGACGGCGTGGCGCGCTTCACCTTCGAGGAATTGTGCGGACGCGCGCTGGGGCCATCGGATTATCTGGCGCTGGCCACCCACTACCACACCATGATCCTGACCGGCGTGCCGGTGATGGGTCCCGACATGCGCAACGAAGCGCGCCGCTTCGTCACCTTGATCGACGCCCTGTACGAGCACAAGGTGACGCTGGTCTGCTCGGCCGCCGCCCCGCCCCCGCTTCTCTACCCCGAGGGCGACGGCCATTTCGAATTCCAGCGCACGGTCAGCCGCCTGATCGAGATGCAGTCGGCGACCTATCTGCGGCAGGAGCACCTGACATGACCTGGGACCCCGCGCAGTACCTCAAATTCGCCGATCACCGGCTGCGCCCGGCGCTCGACCTGCTGGCCCGAATCGACCTGGACGCGCCGCGGGTGATCTTCGATCTGGGCTGCGGCGCCGGCAACGTCACCGCCCTGCTGGCCGAGCGTTGGCCCGAGGCGCGGGTGGTCGGCGTCGATTCGTCCCTGGAGATGCTGGCCCGCGCCAAGGGCGCCCATCCCAACGTCGAGTGGGTGCGCGCCGACCTTGCCGACTGGGCGCCCGACCAGCCTTGCGACCTGATCTTCAGCAACGCCGCGCTGCATTGGCTGGACGACCACGAGTCGCTGTTCAAGCGCCTGTTCGATCACTTGGGTCCGGGCGGCGCGCTGGCCGTGCAGATGCCGCGCAACCATCGGGCCCCGTCGCATCGCTGTCTGGCCGACACGGCCGAGTCGGGTCCGTGGGCCGAGGCTCTGCGCGAAATCCTGCGCCCGGCCCCCGTCGCCGAGGCGGCCGTCTACCACGCCCTGCTGTGCGGCCTGGGCGCCGTCGACCCCGACATTTGGGAAACGGAATATCTACACGCCCTGACCGGCGCCAATCCGGTGCTGGAATGGACCCGCGGCACCGCCTTGCGGCCGCTGCTCGACGCGCTGCCGCCCGATCACGCCGAAGGCTTCCTGGCCGCCTACGCCGCCTGCGTGGCCCACGCCTATCCGCGCCGCGCCGATGGCGTGACGCCCTTCCCCTTCCGCCGGCTATTCATGGTGGCTAGTGCACGGATTCATTCAAAAGATACAGGCAACCTCCCACGCCGTCATGCCCGGACTTGATCCGGGCATCCACATGACAGCCGTACAAGCCGTTGTTTCCGCTTTCTCTTCCGCGGTCAGACGTGGATGGCCGGGTCAAGCCCGGCCATGACGGAAAAGGGGACAAAAGTGAATCTTTTGTTGGCGTCAGTGCACTAGGCGTGTCGTACAGTCTCACGTCGCCCTCGATCCGGCTCGAAGGCCGCGATGACGTCTTCGGGTAATCTCAAGTCCGCGTCCATCCGCAATCCGGACAGATCGCCATAGACGACCGGCCGCGCCGGCAAAGCGGCCAAACGCGCCACGGGACGGCCGTTGCGCGTGATCACCACCTCCTCGCCCGCCTCGGCGCGTGAAACCAACTCGGCGAAGCCGGCCTTGGCCTGCGCGATCGAGATGTGGATACTCATGTCGCCTCTCTATGACCATCATGACCATCAATGGATATCATGGTCATTTCCGCGGCGTCGCGCAACGCCGATGCCGCTTTTCACGTTGACGCCGTCTCGGATGGTCGATATGGCCTATCGGTCAACCAAAGGAAGAATGCGGCGATGAGCGGTTCGGGCGCCTACCCGCGCGAATGGTCAGATTGTGGCTGCCCTCCGAGGGATAGCCTTGAGCCCAATGCGGACTACTATCGCGCGGTCGAGCACTCACCGCCAACGACGGATGATTTTCTGAACGCGGTCGAGGCTGGGAAATTTCTGAACGTCGCCATGTGTGATAGGCTGGCCGTGTCCATGCTGAGCACATGGGAGGGGGCGGTGCATCACCTTCTCCTCTTCCCATGGAAAGAGGGTTGGTCTATCGCCACCTCGTCGCTTACGCCCAGGCATGGCAGGGTCAAGGACACCCCATCGAGCAAGCAACCCGCTCATATCGATTGGTGGCCGTTTCCCGATGTGATCCGAGAGAATACCGTTACCGCAGTGAGCAAACCGTGATGTCGTTTGGATGGGAGCCAGGGGGAACGTTGGTTGGGCGGGAGGTGTTCGCACGTCTTGAGCCCGTCGACGTTCTGTACGAGCTCGACAGCCCGATGATCTTCACCTTCTTGAACGGCGGACATCTGCATCTCGCCTATATGTGTGGCGAAGTCGGGGGAGCGTCCCGCTTCGTCATCACGCCGACCAACGAGCGCGTCATCGCGTCGCTCCGCGGCGGCGATATCTCCGTGCGAGAGGCCCTGGCCCAGCCCTGGCTGTGGTGTGCCGATGTGAAACCGGATGGCGCGGTCGAGCGTTGCTGGATCACCTCGCCGGAGGATCTCCCCTCGAAGGCGCTCCCGCCCCACGGCGTCATGCTCGACCCTTCCCTCGAGCCGGTTTTCTCGGTGCGCGTCGAGGGGCGGTTCCTCGGACGCGACAACGTTCCAGCCAGCGCCATCAAGAGAGCGGTCGATGGCGCCTACACCGCCCTCAAGAAGCTATCGGAAGCGACGAGCGGCGGCGCATCCGCCGGGCGTCCAGGCAAGACGTGGAAGCGGTTCTTCGACCTTCCCGCCCAGCATGTCGCCATTGGCAGCTTCGAGATCGCCTTCAGGGAACCCCGAGTCGAACAGGACGGGCTTCCTGAACTGGGCGGTGTTCGGGAGCGGTTCCAGGCTCTGACACAGGATTTCGCCGGCGCCCTGTCCTGGGCTGTGAAAGGCGATGGCGCGGACGCATCCCCGAGGCTTCAGTTGCTGGAAGCCATGGAGAAGCTGGTGCCGCCTCGGCATGGTCTCATCGAGAAGGTCTATATCGGCGGCCGGATATTCGGTGCCGCGGAGCGGCCGTTCATCTTAGACCGCGACGTCACCAGGAAGGTGCGCCAAGCCCTGGCGTTTGCGCGGGTTGTTCAGGAGGAAATCAAGACGGTCCTCGGCGAGGCGCGTGAACTTGACAAGGACAAGATGTCGTTCCGCCTGCATGAGGACTCCACTGGAACGGACTATGTGTGCCAATTCCAGGAAGACCTGTACGAAGATGTTCTCGACGTGTTCACTGGTGACGAGATGATCACGGTGACCCTCAGGGTCACGAAAGGCACCCCCGTGGGCGAGGTGGTGGCCATCTCCAAGGCCTGAAGACCAGAATGAGATCAGGTGGAGGCGCCGCCCGGCGCCTCCACCTGAACCCTTACACCGCTTCCTTCGTCCGGCTGGCCTTCTTGCGCTCGTTGGAATCGAGCAGCTTCTTGCGCAGGCGGATCGATTTGGGGGTCACTTCGACCAGTTCGTCGTCTTCGATATAGGCCAGCGCCTGTTCCAGGCTCATGCGGCGGGGGGTGGTGAGGCGGACGGCCTCCTCCTTGCCGGCGGCGCGGAAGTTGGTGAGTTGCTTGCCTTTGAGGACGTTGAGTTCCAGATCGTTGCCGCGGTTGTGCTCGCCGACGATCATGCCCTCGTAGACCTTGGTGCCGGCGCCGATGAACATCGGGCCGCGGTCTTCCAGGTTGAAGATGGCGTAGGCCACGGCCTCGCCGCCGCCGTTCGAGATCAACACGCCGTTGCGGCGGCCTTCGACGGCGCCCTTGTAGGGGGCGTAGGCGTGGAACAGGCGGTTCATCACGCCGGTGCCGCGGGTGTCGGTCAGGAACTCGCCGTGATAGCCGATCAGGCCGCGCGACGGGGCTAAGAAGGTGATGCGGGTCTTGCCGCCGCCCGAGGGGCGCATGGCGGTCATCTCGGCCTTGCGCAGGCTCATCTTCTCGACCACGACGCCCGAATACTCGTCGTCGACGTCGACCACCACTTCCTCGATCGGCTCCATGCGGTGGCCGTCTTCGGTGCGGAACAGCACGCGGGGGCGGCTGATCGACAGCTCGAAGCCCTCGCGGCGCATCTGCTCGATCAGCACGCCAAGCTGCAATTCGCCGCGGCCGGCGACCTCGAAGGCGTCCTTGTCGGCGGTCTCGGTGACGCGGATGGCGACGTTGCCCTCGGCCTCGCGCATCAGGCGGGCGCCGATCACCCGCGAGGTGACCTTGTCGCCCTCTTGCCCGGCCAGCGGCGAGTCGTTGACCGAGAAGGTCATGGCCAGCGTCGGCGGATCGACCGGGTGGGCCTTCAGCGGGGCCATCACCTCGGGCACGCAGATGGTGTCGGCCACCGTGGTCTTGACCATGCCGGCCAGGGCGATGATGTCGCCGGCCTCGGCGGTCTCGACCGGAATGCGCTCGATGCCGCGGAACGACAAGAGCTTGGTGGCGCGGAAATTCTCGATCAGGCTGCCGTCGGGAGACAGCGCCTTGACGTTCATGTTGACCTTGGCGCGGCCCGAATGGATGCGGCCCGTCAGCACGCGGCCCAGATAGGGGTCGGCCTCGAGCGTGGTCGCCATCATCGAGAACGGCGCGTCCAGGTCGCCCTCGGCGCGCGGAACGTGGCGCACCACGGTCTCGAACAAGGGCGACAGGTCGGTCTTGGGACCTTCCAGGCTGTGGGCGGCCCAGCCGTCGCGGCCGACCGCGAACAGGGTGGGGAAGTCGAGCTGATCGTCGTCGGCGTCCAGCGCCGCGAACAGGTCGAACACCTCGTCATGGACCTCGTGCGGGCGGGCGTCGCCGCGATCGACCTTGTTGATCAGAACGATCGGACGCAGGCCCAGGCCCAGCGCCTTGCCGGTCACGAATTTGGTTTGGGGCAGCACGCCCTCGGCCGAGTCGACCAGCAGCACGACGCCGTCGACCATCGACAGGATGCGCTCGACTTCGCCGCCGAAATCGGCGTGACCGGGCGTGTCGACGATGTTGATGCGGTTGCCGTGCCACAGCACCGAGGTGCACTTGGCCAGGATGGTGATGCCGCGCTCTTTCTCAAGGTCGTTCGAGTCCATGACCCGTTCCGCCACTTGCTGATTTTCGCGGAAGGTTCCGCTTTGTTTCAGCATGGCGTCGACCAGCGTGGTCTTGCCGTGGTCGACGTGGGCGATGATGGCGATGTTGCGGATGTCCATGGGGTCTCTTCTATCGGAGGGTCAGACCAGCGCCACGCGGGCCAAATCGGCCAGCGGGGCCTCGGGCCGGGCGCCGTAATGCGAAATGATCTCGGCGGCGCACAGGCCGCCCAGTCGGGCACAGGTGGCGAGGTCTTGCCCCGCCGTCAAGCCGCGCAGGAAGCCGGCGGCGTAAAGGTCGCCCGCCCCGGTGGTGTCGACCACCTTCGCGACGGGCTCGGCGCCGACCACGACGACATCGTCGCCGGCCACCACGACGCTGCCCTTCTCGCCCCGCGTCAGCGCGGCGACGCGGCAGTGGCCGCGCACCGCGATCAACGCCTCGTCGAACGCGGCGGTCTGGTACAGCGACATGATCTCGGATTCGTTGGCGAACAGGATGTCGACATGGCCGGCGACCAGATCCAGGAAATCGGCGCGGTGGCGGTCGACGCAGAACGGGTCGGACAAGGACAGCGCCACCTCGCGCCCGGCGGCGTGGGCCGCCTCGGCGGCCTTGATGAACGCCTGTTTGGCGCGCCGCTGGTCCCACAGATAGCCTTCGAGATAGGTCACCTTGGCGCTGGCGATCAGCGCGGTGTCGATGTCTTCGGGGCCAAGTTCGACGCAGGCGCCCAGGAAGGTCTGCATGGTGCGCTGCGCGTCGGCGGTGACCAGCACCAGACAGCGCGCCGTCGAGGGGCCGTCCGACGCCGCATTGGTGTCGAAGGCGACGCCGATCGAGCGCATGTCGTGGCGGAACACCTCGCCCAACTGGTCGTCGCGGACTTTGCCGACATAGGCGCCCCGGCCGCCCAGCGCGGCGATGCCGGCCATGGTGTTGCCGGCCGATCCACCCGAGCACTCGATGCCCGGCCCCATCTTGGAATAGACGCGGTCGGCCTCGGCGGAATCGATCAGCGTCATGACGCCCTTCGACAGGCCCAACTCGGCCAGCAGGGCGTCCTCGGCATGGGCGATCACGTCGACAATGGCATTGCCTATGCCAACGACGTCGTAGGCGGTATCCGCCATGAAAGGCTCCTGGGATGGGGGGGCTCGCGCGGGGCGCAGTATAGCGACGTGTTTTCCCGGTACAACATGTTCCTTGCGCCTGCCCCTTTGCGGTTTCGCGAATTCGTGCTAGAGCGGCGCCCGTCCCGACCGGAATCTCCATGCTCTCCGACCTGTTCACGGCCATCGCGCAGCTTGCCGACCCCCGTTTCCGGGGCGTGCTGTGGCGCGCCTTGGCCGGCGCGGTGGTGGTTTTCGCGGGCCTGCTGGCCGGCTGGTGGTGGCTGCTCGAGCGTTCGACGCTGTTCGAGAGCGGCTGGCTGGAAAAGATGGCCGACGTGCTGGGCGGGCTTGCGGCGCTGGGATTGAGCCTGTTGCTGTTCCCGGTGGTGGTCACGCTGGTGGCCGGCCTGCTGCTGGACGAGATCGTGCAAGCGGTCGAGGACCGCCATTATCCCGACCTGGGTCCGCCGCCGCCGACGCCTTGGTGGCAGGGGCTGCCGACCGCGGCGCGATTCGTGGCCATCACGGTGGTTCTCAACCTGCTGGCGCTGCCGCTCTATTTGGTGCCCGGCGCCAACTTAATCGTTTTTTATGCGCTGAATGGCTATCTTCTCGGCCGTGAGTACTTCGAGATGGTGGCGCTGCGCCGTTTGGCTCCCGCCCAGGCGCGCGCGTTGCGGCTGGCCAACGGGGTTTCGGTCTGGCTGGCGGGGATTTTGATCGCCGTCCTGTCGACCGTGCCGGTGGTCAATCTGATGGTGCCGATCATCGCGACGGCCTTTGCGACCCACCGGTTCCAGGCGTTGCGCAAAACCGGCGGCGCGGTATAAACTTATTGGTGAATCAGGCCGTTGCGTCCTTCCCGGAGGCGCCGGCCAAGGGGAGGGGCGAATCAGATGTTCCGGCGCAAGAAACCCGCCAGCCTTTCGGGCGACAACTCCTCGACGGAGATGGAACCCAATCTGGATCCGATCGACATCGCTCCTTCGCAGTCACACTCAGCCATGGCAGGTCCCCGCATGCCGTCCAAACCCCTCACGCCTCCACCGGCCCGTACCGAAATCCCCCGCCGCACGCTCGACGTGCCGACCCCGGCCCGCCGCCCCGGCACCGATGGCGCCGATGGCAAGCGGCTGCTGGTCGGCCGCGACATCTCGCTGTCGGGCGCCATCACCGCCTGCGACAAGCTGGTGGTCGAGGGCCGGGTCGAGGCCAATCTGACCGACGCCGGCTCGATCGAGATCGCCGATGGCGGCCTGTTCAAGGGCAATGCCGAGGTCGACGAGGCCGAGATCGGCGGCGCCTTCGAGGGCGGTCTGGTGGTCCGCAAGAAGCTGGTCATCCGCTCGACCGGCAAGGTGCAAGGCACCGTGCGTTACGGCCGCATCGTGATCGAGGCGGGCGGCGAGGTCACCGGCACCATCGAGGTGCTGCAGCCCGAGCCGGCCGCCCTGGCCCTACCCACGTCGTTCCGTCTGCCCGAGCCCGGCCAGGAGTGACATGACCCTGCGCGCATTTCGCCCGGCCGCCTTGGCCGCCGGGCTGGCGCTAGCCGCCTGCACGCCCGAGGAACCGCCCCGCATCGCCGGGGCGGCCCAGGATTCGGGCGAGCTGGCGGTCAGGGTTTCGCTGGGCGGCGAAACCAGACGGCTGCAAGGCCTGGCCTCGCCCGAGGTTCAGGCGGCGCTCGGACGGCCCAATTTCACCCGCCGCGACGCGACCGCCGAGATCTGGCAATATTACGGCGTCGGCTGCATCCTGGACCTGTTCCTGTACGACGAGTCCGGGGTGAACCGAGTCGCCTTCCTTCAGGTGCGCGGCCCCGTCGCGGGCCAAGCCCCGGCGGGCCGCTGCCTGCGCGACCTGCTGGAACGCCGCGAGGCCAGCACCCGGCTGTAAGAAAAGGTTGGGAAACACCAAGGACACCAAGCACACCAAGGTGACGGAACCGGGACGCGCGACGCCGTCGCCCTCCCGGTCCCTTGGTGTGCTTGGTGTCCTTGGTGTTGAATAATCCGTGTGGCGCGCCGAAGACCAAGCCGGCAGTTCCTGCCCACCCATTCTTGCCGAGCACCCCGCTCAAATGGCGGATTTCCGGGATTTCGGTGCTGGCACGTCCATTGCTTATGGTATGCGACCAGGGCAAGGATGAAACATCATGTCTGTGCTCCCCGTCGACCAGCAACCCGGAATGACCGAACGCCTGACGCTGACCGCGAACGGCCCGGCCGGTCTTTCCGGCGTCGAGGCGTCGTCGGGCGAGCAAGGCTCGTTCCTGGATTTCATCGACATCATCAATCCGCTTCAGCACATCCCCGTCGTCAACACCATCTATCGCGAGCTGACCGGCGACACGATCAAGCCGGTTCCCGCCCTGGTCGGCGGCACCCTGTTCGGCGGGCCGATCGGCTTCGCGGCGGCCATGGCCAACATGGCGGTCGAGGACCAGACCGGGAAGACGGTCGATCAGCATCTCGTCTCGTTGTTCAAGGACGAGCCCGAAACCACGGCCGTCGCGGCGGCCACCCCGCCCGCGGCTCCCCCTTCGCCGCCGCCGGCCGC
>JADFZP010000088.1:4500-9603 GCA_015232485.1 Alphaproteobacteria bacterium | reverse complement strand
CTTTCGCCGGCCGAGGCGTTGGCCCATGTGGCGGCGCGCGGGCGCGACTTCTCGCAGGCGCGGCCGGAACTCGGCCACGCCACCAACGCCGCCGCCGTGATCGGCCGCCGCTCGGTCAGCCGGGGCGCCTTTCTCGATCGTCGGGTGTTTTTGATCTCCTACGACCCCACCCAGGACCGCGAGGGCCTGATCGCCGAGGCCATCCTGCTGGCCGCCGGCCCGGTCGGCGCGGGCATCAGCCTGGAATACTATTTCTCGACGGTGAACAACGAGCGCTTCGGCTGCGGCAGCAAGGTCACCCACAACGTCGCGGGCTTCTTCGGCGTGATGGAGGGCGCGGCCTCGGACCTCCGCACCGGCCTGCCGCGGCAGATGATCGAAATCCACGAGGCGATGCGCCTTCTGGTGGTCGTCGAACAGACCACCGAGGTGCTGACCCGCATCTATCTGCGCCAGCCGGCGCTGCGGGAACTGGTCGGCGGCGCCTGGATTCACTTGGCGGCCAAAGACCCCGACACCGGCGCGCTGGCCCTGTTCCGTCCCGGCGTCGGCTGGCAACCCTGGCGCGAGGACGTTCCGCCGCTGCCAATGGTGGCGCGCTCGGCCGACTGGTACGCCGGCCATCTCGGTCCGCTGCCGCCGGTTTTGGTGCGGGTGTCGCCATGACCATCCACCCGTTGATCGGCCTCGTTCCCCTGATTCCGTGGCTGGCCGCCGCGTGGATCGGCATCGGGCGGATCTCGGGGCGCAATGTCGGCGAGGCGGGCGAGCGCAAGACGGGGGTGGTCGCCCAGGGGGCGGTGGCCTTGTCGCTGATGCTGATGCTCGGCCTCGACGGGCTGGCCTTGGCGCATGGCGCGCCGGGGCAGGTGGCGCTGTTCCCCTGGTTGGAGAGCGGCGCCTACCGGGTGATGGTCAGTTTCACGCTCGACCCGCTGGGACTGTCGATGGGCACGCTGGTCGCCTTCGTGGCGCTGCTGGTGACCCGGTTTTCGGTCACCTACATGCATCGCGAGGCGGGATTCCAGCGGTTCTTCGCGGTGCTGTCGCTGTTCTCGGGCGCGATGCTGCTGATCGTCACGGCGGGCAACGCGGTGCTCGCCTTCGTCGGCTGGGAACTGGCGGGTCTCGCCTCGTTCCTGTTGATCGGCTACAACTGGGACCGGCCGACCGCGACCGGCAACGCCAACCGCGCCTTCGTCACCAACCGCTTCGGCGACGCCGGGTTCGTCACCGGCATCGCGCTGTCCTTCCTGTGGCTGGGCGGCATCGAGTGGCCCGACATCTTAGGCGGCGCGCATCGGTTGGAGACGCTGGGCGCCGGCTTGGTGGCGGGTGGCTTCCTGTTGGCGGCGCTGGCCAAATCGGCGCAGCTTCCCTTCGCCGCGTGGCTGTCTCGCGCGCTTGAGGGGCCGACCCCGTCGAGCGCGGTGTTCTACGGCTCGCTGATGGTGCATGCCGGCGTGTATCTGCTGATCCGCCTTGAACCGCTGCTGGCGCAGGCTCCCGCCTTGATGGTCATGCTGGCGGTGATCGGGTTGGCCACCGCGCTTTACGGCGTTCTGGTCGGGCTGGTGCAAACCGACGTCAAAAGCGCGCTGATCTTCTCGGTGCAGGCGCAGGTCGGGTTGATGGTCCTGGAATGCGGGCTGGGCTGGTTCGAGCTGGCGGCGTGGCACATGGCGGCGCACACCGCTTGGCGCGTCTGGCAATTCCTCAACGCGCCGTCCTACATGCACATGGCCGAGGGGCCTGCGCGCCCGGTCCCGGCTTGGTTGGCGGAGCGGCGGTTCCTTTATACGGCGGCGCTGCAACGCTTCTGGTTGGACGCGGCGTCCGACGCCCTGCTGACCCGACCGACCGAGAAGCTGGGCGGCGACGTGCAGCGCTTCGACGAGCGGGTCGTCGACCGCGCGGTCGGCCTGCCCGATTCGGTGGGCGCCGTGCAGTCCTTGGCCGAGTGGGAGGAGCGCCGGAGGGGCGCCCGTCCCGAACGCGATCATGGCGTGTCGCGCGGGCGCGGCATGCCCGGCCGCGCCCTGCAATGGACGGCGACCGCCCTGCAATGGTTCGAGGAGCGCCTGGTCCTGCAAAGCGGCGGCGAGGGCTTGCTGCGCGTCTTGCGCCATATCGGCGGCCACGTCGTCACCCTCGACCGACTGGCCTCGCAGCCGCGCTATCTGGTGCTGCTGATCGTCCTTACTTTCGTGGTGATCCTGTAGAGATGTCCGTAGCCGAGCTTCCCTGGGCCAGCCAATCGCCCGTTCCCCTTCTGGCGCTGTTGCAGCTTCTGCCGGCCGTGGCGGCGCTGCTGCTGGTCTTCTTGCGACGGGAGCGGTTGGTCCACGGAGTGGCCCTGGGCGCCGCGCTGGCCGAAGTGCTGTTGTCCTGGCACCTTTATCGGGTGTTCGACGCGGGCCGCCCCGGCCTGCAATTGGTCGAGCGGGCGGTCCTGTTCGGGCCGGTCGGCTATCACGCCGGAGCGGATGGCCTCACCGTGCTGTTTCTGCTGCTGACGGCGTTCATATCGTTGATGGTGGTGTTGTACGGACTGATCCGCCGCTTCGATCCGCAATGGCGCTACTTCGCCGTGGTGCTGGCCAGCCAATCGGCGGTGACCAGCCAGTTCTGCTCGGTCGACATGTTGTGGTTCACGCTGCTGTCGGCCGCGCAAGTCTGGCTGGCGGGTGAATTGCTGCGCAACTGGTCGACCTCGCCCGAGGGCGAGTCGGTGGTCACCCGTTTTTACCAGTTCATGGGCGTCGGGCTGCTGCTGCTGCTGGGCGGGCTGTCGATGATGGGTTGGCAGCACGCCGACGCCACCGGCGGCCAATGGACCTTCGACGCGGTCGATCTGGCCACCAATCCGGTGCCCGAGGTCTTCCAGTCGGCGATCTTCTACCTGCTGTTCTACGGGCTGGCGATCCGCATCCCGCTGTTCCCCTTGCATGGCTGGCTGCCGGTCACCGCCGAGCACGGCACCCTGGCCACCGCGCTGGTCTTCCTGCTGGGTCTCAAGACGGGCGTCTACGGGCTGCTGCGTTTCGTCTTCCCGCTGCTGCCCGAGGCGGTGTGGCAATGGCATGGCTACGCCGTGGCCTTCGCGGCGGCGGGCATCTTCTATGCCGCGCTGCTCGCCCTGATGCAGAAGAATCTGCGGCGGCTGCTCGCCTATGCGGTGGTCAGCCATACCAGCGTGCTGGTGATCGGCCTGTTCAGCCTGACCGGTCAGGCGTTCCAGGGCAGCGCCATCCTGGCGGTCAATTTCGGCCTTGCGGCGGCCGGCCTGCTGCTGATGACCGGGCTGGTCTTTCAGCGCACCGGCACCGTGATGCTGGCCAAGCTGGGCGGACTGTGGGACCGCGTGCCGCTGATCGCCATCGCCTTCCTGGTGGCCGGTCTGGCGATTGTCGGCATGCCCGGAACGCCGGGCTTCGACGCCGCGCATCTGATGCTGGAATCGGCCATCCAACGCTTCGGCGCGCTGGTCACCATCGCCGCCGCCTTGGGCAACGTGGCGGCGGCCGGATTCCTGCTGTGGGCCTTCGAGCGCGCCTTCCTGCGGGCGTCGCCGCCCGAGACGGGGCGGAAAAAGGTGCTGCCGCGCGCCACCCGGCTCGAGGCGGTGCTGGCCTCCAGCCTGATCATCGTTCAGCTCAGCGCCGGGTTCTTCTCCGAGCCCTGGCTCAAGCTGGTCGAGACCAGCACGCAGTCGCTGGGCGCCCGCTACGAACACCTGATCGGGGGGCACGGCGAATGACCGAAGGCTTCCCCTTGCTTGGCCTGCTGGTCGGCTGGCCGCTGGCGGCGGCGGCGCTGCTCGGCCTGGTTCCCGATCAACGGTGGGCGCGGGTCGTCGCGCTGGCCGCCGCGCTGATCGAGGTGGCGCTGGCGCTGGTCGTGGTCACCCTGTTCGACCGAAGCCAGGGCGGTTTCCAGATGGTCGAGCGGGCGGCCTGGATTCCGGCGCTCAATGTCCACTGGAAGCTGGGCGTCGACGGCCTGTCGGTGCTGTTCCTTCCGCTCACCGCGTTGCTGTTCCTGGGCGTGGTGGCGGCCGGGTGGAACAGCGTGCGGGTGATGTGCCGGCTGCATTTCGCGCTGCTCTTGATGCTCGAGGGCGTGACGCTGGGCATCTTCTGCGCCCTCGACACGGTGCTGTTCTTCCTGTTCTGGGAACTGACCCTGATTCCGATCTATTTCCTGGTCGGGCTATGGGGCATCGGCCCCAACCGGCGCCATGCCGCGTCGAAATACACGCTGCTGATGCTGGGTGGTGGAGTGCCGCTGTTGTTCGGCTTCGTGCTGATCGCCTTCGATCAAGCGGCGACGTCGCCGCCGGGCGGTCTGGTGTTCGATCTGGAGACCCTGCTGGCGCACCCGCTGCCGGCGGCGCTGCAATATCCGGTGTTCGCGCTGCTGCTGCTGGGCTTCGCGGTCAAGACGCCGGTGTTTCCGCTGCATACCTGGTTGCCGACCCTGGCGATGGAGGGACCGGCCGCGGTGGCGGCGGTGATGACCGGCATCAAGCTGGGCGCCTATGGCATCATCCGCTTCGTGGTGCCGCTGGCGCCGGTGGCGGCGCAGGACTTCCATTGGCTGCTGGCCGGGCTGGGCGCGGTGGGCATCGTCTACGGCGCGCTGGGCGCCCTGGTGCAGACCAACCTGCGGCGCATGCTGGCCTATTCCAGCGTCAGCCATGTCGGGCTGGTGGTGCTGGGAATCGCCTCGTTCGACATGCAGGGGCTGCAAGGCGCGGTCTTCCAACTGCTGAACTTCACCGTGGTGGCGGGCGGACTCTTCCTGATGGCGGGTTTCCTGCAACATCGTTTCGGCTCGACCGATCTGGCCAGCCTGGGTGGATTGGCGCGCGCCATGCCGCTGGCCGCCACCTTCTTCCTGCTGCTCGGACTGGCGGGGATGGGCGTGCCGGCCACCTCGGGCTTCGCCGCCGAGCACCTTATCCTGCTCAGCGCCCTGAAGGCCCACACCGGCGCCGGCTTCGCCGCGCTGGGCGGCGTGATCATCGGCGCCGGCTATTTCCTGGGCTTCTATCGCCGCGCCTTCCTCGGCCCGGTGCGCAACGAGGCGGTCGCCGCCGCC
>JADFZP010000088.1:0-4400 GCA_015232485.1 Alphaproteobacteria bacterium | reverse complement strand
CGTCGCCGAGAAACTATCCGCCATGAAGACCGCCACCTTCTTCGCCGAGCGCCGCGAGCGCGCCGACATGGCGGCGTTCCGGCGCATCCTGACGCGGGAGGGGGGCGAGCCTCCTCGGCCGGACGACGAGGACGCATGACCGCCAAGCCCGGCGGATGATCTCCAGTCCCGCCACGTCGCCGCTTTCGGTGACCATGCGCAGGCGGTGCAGGGCGTAAAGGCCGACCGCGCAGGCGAACAGGAAGAAGAAGTCCCAATGGCCGAGATGCACGGCGTCGAGCGCGAAGCCGCCGCCGGGGCTCGACCAGCGCAGGGTCAGCGCCATCTCGCGGGTCTCGAAGACATGGGCCAACGCGCCGCCCAGCAGCGCGGCCAGCGCCGCCGCCATCGACGAGACCACGCTGCCCATCGCCAGGAACGGCGTGGCGCGGCCCTCGGGTGACAGCTTGAGCCCGATATTGCCGGCGGCCAGGGTCGCTCCGGCCAGCGCCACCCCCATCGCCGCATGCAGAACGAACAGCAGCGGCACGCTCAGGGCGTGGCGATCGGGAAAGGTGACGAAGGTCCAGCCGAACAGGCAGACGAGAAACAGTGGCGCGCACAGCCCCAGCACCGATTTGTTGCTGAAGCGGTCGGCCAGCCGGCCCCACAGCCTGAGCACGCACAAATGGGCGACCTGCGAGACGATGCCCAGCAGCACCACCTCGGCCATGTCGAGGCCCAGGCGCTTCAGCATCATCACCGTGAAGAACGGCACGGCGAGATTGACGGAAAAGCTCCACGCCGCCAGGAAGGCCATCAGGCGGCGGAAATTGGCGTCGCGGAACGGCTCGGCGTACAGACCGCGCAGCGACCGCCGTTCGGGAGCCGGCGGCATGCGCGGCTCGGGCGTGACCGCCAGCAGCGCGACGGCGACGGTGCCGAAGGCGACCCCGGCCGCGAACAGCCAGACGTAAGGCGCGGCGCCGTGCCCCGCGTCGATCACTTGGCCGGCGACATAGCTGACGGCGGCGCCGGCCAGGGTGGTCAGGAACAGGCGGTCGGCGAAAAAGCGCCCCAGCCGCTCGGGCGGCAGCAGGTCGCGCATCCAACTGTTCCAACTGCACGCCGCCAGCGCCCCCAGCGAGGCATGCGCCAGCACGGCGCCGCACAGCACCGGCAGGGCGAGGGGCGGCGGCAAGAGCGGTGTCGTCGCCGCGACCAGCAGGGCGACCCGGTTGGCGGCGGCCGCCACGACGGTGACCAGACGGCGTCGGCGCAGCCGCTCGACCAGCAGGATGGCCGGCAATTGCAGCAACTGGCCCAGGAAGGGCGCCGCGCACAAAAGTCCGATCGTCATGTTCGACGCGTCCAGCGCCAGGGCCAGCCCGATCAGCAGCGGGCCGCTGGTCAGGGTCGCCATGATCTGGCTGGCCATCCCGTCACCCATCACCAGACGCAACGCGCGGGTGGTGTCGCCCGTCGTCAGCATACGGACCTCCCTCCTTCGGCCAGGGGGAGCTATCTCCAAAGTGGGAGCCGTGGGCAATCGCGAAAAGGGGGTAGCGTCTGTCCGAAACCCGACAAGCGCGGGGTGGCATGTCCGACTCCATACCGGCCGGATCGGCGGGAATCCGCGACTTTTCATCTGGCAAGCGGCTTGCAATGAGGGAGTGGAGCGAAAACCGGGTTGGTATGGAGGACGACGGCCATGCTGGTTCTGACGGAAGGTGCGATCGAGGCGGTGCGCCAAGTGATCGAAGGCTCCGACGAGCCGGTCGCCGGCTTGCGGGTGATGGTCGAGGCGGGCGGATGCCAGGGCATGCGCTACCAGCTCGGCCTGGAAGCCGAGATGCAGCCCGACGACGCGGTGCTCGATTTCGGCGGGGTCAAGGTGTTCCTCGATCCGGTCAGCGCGCCGCTGCTCGACGGGGTGGCGATCGACTATGTCGACAACCTCGACGGCGCCGGCTTCGTCTTCGACAATCCGGGCGCCAAGGCGCAATGCGGTTGCGGCAAATCCTTCGCCTGCTGAGGAGACGCCGCGATGAACGCCGCCAGCCCGATCTACCTCGACAACAACGCCACCACCCGCGTCGACCCGCGCGTGGTCGCCGAGATGCTGCCCCTGTTCACCGAGCACTGGGGCAACCCGTCCTCGCTGCATCGGTTCGGCGAGGCGGCGGGCGAGCGTCTGCGGGCGGCGCGCGGGCAGGTGCGCGCCTTGCTGGGCGCCGCCCATGACAGCGAAATCGTCTTCACCTCGGGCGGCACCGAGTCCAACGCCACCGCCATCCTCTCGGCGCTGGAGGCGGCGCCCAGGCGGCGCGAGATCGTCACCAGCCGGGTCGAGCATCCCTCGGTGCTGTCGCTGGTCCATCATCTGGAGAGGACCGCCGGATACCGCGTCCACACCATCGGCGTCGACCGGCTGGGCCGGCTCGATCTGGCCGCCTACGAGGCGGCGCTGTCGCCCAACGTGGCGGTGGCCTCGATCATGTGGGCCAACAACGAGACCGGCACCGTCTTCCCGGTCGAGATGCTGGCCGGCATGGCGCGCCGCCACGCCATTCCCTTCCACAGCGACGCGGTGCAGGCGGTCGGCAAGATCCCGCTGCGCCTCGCCGGCTCGGCGGTCGACATGCTGTCCTTGTCGGGCCACAAGCTGCATGGGCCGAAGGGTGTGGGCGCCCTGTATGTGCGCCGCGGCCTGGAGTTCCAGCCGCTGTTGCGCGGCGGCCATCAAGAGCGCGGCCGTCGCGCCGGTACCGAGAACACCGCCGGCATCGTCGGGCTGGGCAAGGCGGCCGAGCTGGCGCTCGCCAATCTCGGCGACGCCAACACGCGGGTGCGCGCCCTGCGCGACCGCCTGGAGCAAGGCATCCTGCGGCTGGTGCCCGATTGCTTCGTGGCCGGAGACCCCGAGGCGCGGCTGCCCAACACCTCGACGGTGGCCTTCGAATTCGTCGAGGGCGAGGCGATCCTGTTGATGCTGAACCGCCAGGGCATCGCGGCGTCGTCGGGCTCGGCCTGCACCTCGGGCTCGCCCGAGCCGTCGCATGTGATGACCGCGATGGGCGTGACCTTCACGGCGGCCTACGGCGCGGTGCGGTTCTCGCTGTCGCGCTACACCACCGAGGCCGAGGTCGATCGGGTGCTCGACGCGCTGCCCGGCGTGGTGGCGCGGCAACGCGGCGCCTCCCCCTATTGGCGCGAGGGCGACACCGCCGCCCTCGCCATGGCATGAGGAGCGACCGATGAGCGCCAATCCTCCCTTGGTGGTGATCGACGACACCACCCTGCGCGACGGCGAACAGACCGCCGGAGTGGCTTTCAGCATCGACGAGAAGCTGGCCATCGCCCGCGCCCTCGACGCGGCCGGCGTGCCCGAGTTGGAGGTCGGCATTCCCGCCATGGGCGCCGAGGAACAGGACGGCATCCGCGCCGTGGTCGGCTTGGGATTGTCCGCCACGCCGATCGCCTGGTGCCGGATGCGCGAGGACGACCTTGCCGCCGCGGCGGCGTGCGGCGTGCGGATGGTCAATCTGTCGATCCCCGTGTCGGACCAGCAGATCACCCGCAAGCTGGGCCGCGACCGCGCCTGGGTGCTGGCGCAAATCAAGCGGCTGGTCGGCATGGCCGGCGATCGTGGCTTGGCGGTGGCGGTGGGCGGCGAGGATTCCTCGCGCGCCGATCCCGACTTCCTGCTGCGCGTCGTCGAGGCGGCCGAGCGGGCCGGGGCGCGCCGCTTCCGTTTCGCCGATACGCTGGGGGTGATGGACCCCTTCCAGACCTTCGACGCCTTCCGCCGCCTGCGCGGCGCGGTGTCGATCGAGGTGGAGGTCCACGCCCATGACGATCTCGGCTTGGCCACCGCCAATTCGCTGGCGGCGGTGCAGGGCGGGGCGAGCCATGTCAGCACCACCGTCAACGGCCTGGGCGAGCGCGCCGGCAACGCGCCGCTGGAAGAGGTCGTGATGGCCTTGCGCAATCTGTACGGCCGCGACAGCGGGGTTTCGCCGCTGCGTCTGGCCTCGATCTCGGCCCTGGTCGCCGAGGCCTCGGGCCGCCCGGTGGCCGCCAACAAGAGCATCGTCGGCGAGGCCGTCTTCACCCATGAAAGCGGCATCCACGTTCACGGCCTGCTGCGCGACCGCAAGAACTATCAAAGCCTCGACCCCACCGAGTTGGGTCGAAGGCATCGCTTGGTGCTGGGCAAGCATTCCGGTGTTTCCGCCGTGTCGCACGCCCTGGGCGCGATCGGCCTGCCGGTCGGCGAGGCCCAGGCCCGCGCCGTGCTGGCCCGCGTCAAGCGCCATGTCGACTTGACCAAGCGGGCGCCCGTCGAGGCCGATCTGCGGCGCTTTCACGGCGAAACCCTGGCCGCCGCCGAAGCCGCCCTCGACGCGGCCCGCGACCGC
>JADFZP010000087.1 GCA_015232485.1 Alphaproteobacteria bacterium | reverse complement strand
CCCGCGAAGGCGGGAATCCATGCGGTTTCGACGCCCATGGGTCCCCGCCTTCGCGCATACGCGCTGACTTAAGGGATTCCCGAGCAGGCAATTTTGTGATTCAACCTGGGGATGACTCAGACAAGCTACATGGATGACGGTTGGCGGGAGGTGATTGCGCCTCTAGCCTGCCTTGTGGACCTCGATGCCACGGCCCGCACGAGCGGCGCACTATTACGTCGGCGGGCCATCAGAACGGGCGAGGTGTTGCTGCGGCTTGCAATAGCCTGGGGGCCGGGCGAATTGTCGCTTCGTCAGGCGGCGGCCTGGGCTGGCGTTTCGGGCGTTGCCGATTTGTGTGACAGTGCGCTGCTGCGCCGACTTCGCCAAAGCGCTGATTGGATGGAGTCGCTGGTCCAGTC
Source organism: Alphaproteobacteria bacterium (assembly GCA_015232485.1). Taxonomy (GTDB): domain Bacteria; phylum Pseudomonadota; class Alphaproteobacteria; order Rhodospirillales; family Magnetospirillaceae; genus JADFZP01. Next base: position 9,241 of record JADFZP010000087.1, on the reverse strand, counting down.
GGTGCTACAGGCGCGGGCGCCCGCAGCCCAGGCACTGGGCGCCAGTGGGCGTCTAATCCGTCTGGTGGACGGATCGACCTTTGGCGTCGTCGGGTCCGACAAGCCGGGGTGGCGTCTGCATGCAGGTTTCGATCTGCCGACGGGCCGCATGGGGCAAATGACGCTGACACCCATTGCCGAAGGCGAGGGATTGCAGCGGATCGCGGTGACCGCCGGCGAGTTGAGGATCGCCGATCGTGGTTTCGCTCGGCCGGAAGGCCTCCGCTACATAGTCGATCACAAGGGAGACTTCCTGGTCCGGATGGGCTCACGCTCCTTGAAGCTTGAGGACGACACCGGCACCGGCACCAGCACCGGCACCGCGCTGGATCTGATGGCCGTGTTTGCCGCAGCGGAAAGGGACGGCCTCTACGATCAGAATGTCTTCGTTCTGCACGGCCGCAAGAGTCGCAAGACATGGCCACCGCTGGCGACCCGACTTATCGTCAAGCCCCTGCCGCCCCAGGCGGCCGAAGCCGCACGCGAACGATTGCGACGCGCCGGCCAACGGGAACGATTCGTTCCGTCCCCCCTTGCCGTCGCCGCAGCCGGGCATGTGATGCTGGTCACCAGCATCGACCACAAGGAGGCCGATGCTCACGCCTTGCTTGACCTCTACCGCCTGCGTTGGCAGGTGGAATTAGCGTTCAAGCGCATCAAATCCCTCTTGCGAATGCGGACGGTTCCGACCAAGGACCCCGACCTGGCTCGGACGTGGCTCTGTTCAAATCTGCTCATCTCCCTCCTGGCAGAAGAATTCGGTAGGCCGGCCGGAATTAATCTGGAATCAGCCGGACGGAATTAATCTGGAACGGTAGCTGAAACTCTCTTTGAAATTCAGCGTGTTGCGCTGTTCCGCAGAATACGAAGCGGCCCACTGGTTGGTGCAAACTGTGCTCGGACTGAAACGGCAGAAAACCGCCATTCCTGGCGTTGAACCAAAGCGGAAACTGCGGATTGGCGCAAGGGTTGCGGACCCGTTGCGGACCTACTGCCGCTCTGCTTTGAACCACCGGCGTCACTCCTCAAGCGGCTTGTGGCGCACACTGGGCAGCCCGAGTTGTGCGATTTTGTCTATCGCGTCCCGCAGGATATCTTCGCCGGTCAAATTTCGCGAATTCCCCTCTGATTCGGCATCGCCATATGCGGACGCAACTAATTCATAGAAGTACGCGAGTATTTCTGCCTTCCGCCTTGCTCCGCGCTGTTTGCATAGCCACACCTCTCCAAGCCGCTCCTCTATAGCTCTGATAACGCGCAACAGGATGCCGACACTAATATTTCTAACGGGAAGAACGCTATAACCAGTTTCATCGTATCGTATTGGAACGTGGACATCTCCGTCCCCGGTAAGAAGCCAATTGCCGTTCAAATAGATAAAGTAGTGCGCAATGCCGACAACCATTTCTATCGACGGCTTGCCCTTTTCATTCTCTACCTCAGAGAGATAACTTCGTGATACGCCAAGATAATCAGCAAATTCACTCTGCTTCATATCATATATAAAGCGCACAATTCTTATTCGTTCGCCTAAAGAACCAGATTTTTTCATCGAATTGGCGATTTCTGTCGCCAATTCGATCCTCTCACTTCTGCTTAACTCTTTCCAGCGCATCGCACGGTCCCTGCAAAGCGATCGTGTCGCTATAGCGACATGCTCGCTTGACATGATGTCGCCATAGCGACATCATGGTCCTATGTTAAGACCAACACCTATCATATCCAGCGCGGAACTCGAAGCGGGGATGTCGCTATACCGAATGGTCCAGGCTTCCTTCGTTGGAAGGGGAACCTCTCTCGCGAACTGGTGCAGGGTCCATGGAGTTGATCGCTCACATGCGGCCCGATGTCTCCAAGGCAAGCGGCGCGGCAAAGGGGCACGTCTTCTCGTCAGTCGACTCGTAGACGAGGCCAGTCGGACATGAACGCATCCGCTGGAACCTGGATATCTGCGACCGAAATGGCGGCGCTTGCCGGGATATCCATGCGGAAGGCGCGGTGCGCTTTGGCACGGGCTAACGCTGGTCAGAAGTGGCGCGGCCATTCCCTCGCCGTTGTCGCCCAGCGAGGCCAAGGTGGCGCTTCCGGTTTCAGCTACCTCGTCCGTATCGACAGTCTGCCCCCAGACCTTCGCGAACGCGCGGAAGCGCTCTTCGGGTCCGAGAGCGAGGCCGACGAAGCCTTGCCCGCCCCGCTGATCGCGGCAAGCCCGCTCGTGCCGCTGGCCGTCACCACCAGCGCGGCCGGCAGTCGTTGGGAGTGGGCCATGGACATCATCCGGCCGGCCCTGGCGGTTCCGAAGGGAACCCGCGAGCGGGCCGAGGTGATCGCCGAGCTGGCGCGGCGCAGCTTCAGCCTTCCTGGTGGTGACCGCCGACAGTTCGGCGAATCCACGATCTACGATTGGATTTCGCGGTACGAAAGGCATGGGCTGGCGGGACTCGAGCGCAAGGGCCGTTCGGATCGCGGCCAGTCGCGAGTGCTGATTACCCGCGAATGGGACCGGGGCGTGCCATTCTCCCAAGCGGTCAAGCAGCGGATCGCCCGCAAGCTCACAGCCTATGTGAAGAGTGTTTGGGCGACGGCGGGTGGCGGAAAGGGCGCCGGGGCGGCCAAGACGGGCGGTGGCTGGACGATCGCGTGTCGCCTTGCGACCAAGGAACTGATCAAGATGACGCGCCGCGCCGGCCTGGATGCGTCGACGCCTCAACTGCTGGCGCTGTGTTCGGTGCCGCGTTGCTTCGTCGAGCACCACCGCGATTTCGCGATCATCGCCCTCAAGGCGAATGACGCCAAGGCTTTCGCCGACTTGGCGGCGCCGCGCACGCGCCGCACCCGCGCCGGCATGGTGCCGATGGAACTGGTGGTGGGCGACGTTCACCATGTCGACATCTATCTTCGGCGGGGCGACGGGTCGTTGTTCACGCCCAAGATCATCGCTTGGTCGGACATCGCCACCAACCGCATGTTCATCACCCTGGTGTTCGTCGAAAAGGGCAAGGGCGTTCGCCAGGAAGATGTCATCGCCTCGTTCATCGAGATGACGCAACATCCCGAATGGGGCATGCCCCAGGCCCTGTATCTCGACAACGGCGGAGAGTTCTCGAAGCTGGGCTTCGTCAACGACGCGATGAAGCTGTGCACGCTGCCCGACCAGCGCGGATTTCGCGTCGGCCTGGTTGCCGACGATCCCGATGTCGGCGCCCTGGTCAAGCGTGCGACCACCGCTCGACGCAAGGCGATCATCAACGCCCAGCCGTACAATGCCCCGGCCAAGCCCATCGAAGGACTCTTCGCCGTGCTCGAAGGCGGCGCGCTCGCGATGCTGCCCGGCTGGATCGGCGGAAATCGTATGAAGGCGAAGACGAAGAACGTCGGCAAGGAGCCGACACCGTTCGAAGGGACCGAGGACGAATTCCGCGCCGTGTTCGCGACGGGCATGGATTATTACGATACGAACACGCAACGCGGATCGCTCGCCGGAAAGTCTCCACGCGCGGCCTTCGCGGCGGCCGTTGCCGATGGATGGAAAAGGACGGATGTCGATCCGCATGCTCTTCACGCGGTATTCGCCAAGGAAGAGACGCGGGAAGTCATGCAGGGCGAATTCACATACAAGAACGTTGCGTATCGCGCGCAAGAGCTTCTGACCCTTTTGCCGGGAACCAAGGTTGTCATCAAGGTTCCACTGGTGGGTGACAAGAGCCGCATCGCGGTGCTGAACGAGGAAGGCGTGTATCTCTGCACCGCCGAGCCGGCGCCGCGCTATGGCTTTCTCGACCCCGCCGGCGCGGAAGATCGCGGCCAGCGCACCAGCGCGCAGAACAAAGCCATCCGCGCCATGGCCACCGAAGTCGAGACGCTCGATCTGGTCGACGAGATGCGCGAGGCCGTTGGCCTGCATCCTCCCGCGCCGGTTCCGGCAAGCGGCGGCACGATCCGTCTGTCCGACCAAGCTCAAGACATCGCCCAGGCGGCCAAGCGGCTGCCCGCCGACCGTGCGGCCAACAACGACGCCCAACTTCAAGCGCACCGCGCCCAAGGGGAAGCCCTGCGGCAATTCGCGGCGGCGGTGGGGGGATGATTTGCGGCGGGCGGGTGTTAGAGCACCCGCCAGCCATAACGCCGGGTTTGGTCCGGCATCAACCAAGCGAGGTAAAACCATGGCTGACATCGTCACCTTACATATGACGGCGCCGGAGGGGAAGTCCGGCTTCTGCCTTACCCCGACAGCGACGGCGATCATGTCGACCCTGAACATCTGCCATACCCTGGGCAAGATGGGCAGCGTCACCGGCGGCCCCGGCGTCGGCAAGAGCAGCGCGATTGCCGAGTTCGCGCGGCAACAGCCCCACGCCATCCTGTGTCGGATGACGAAGGCCGCCGGAAGGCTTCAGCCGGGGCTGGCGCGGATCGTCACGTCGCTGGGCGGCTACGCGGCGGCGCAGATGGGCAGTGCCGACCTGTACGAGGAAATCCTTCGGCGGCTGCCACACTACACCACCACGCTTCTGATCCTGGACGAAGCCCAGCACATGGACGACGACCTGCTTGAGGCCGTGCGGGATCTGTTCGACGAAGACCGGGGCGGAGTGGTGCTGGTGGGTAGCGGTGAGTTGAGCGACCGCTGGAATGCCAAATCGGCCGCCAAGCGGCGCAAGTGGGCGCAGTTGACCAGCCGCTTGACGGTCAACTACGACATCCCGGCCGCGCTGCCCGAAGACATCGCCGCCCTGTGTGATCATCACGCCATCGCCAGCAAACGTTCGCGCGCCCTGCTGAGCAGGGCCGGCGCCAGCGACGGCGGGTTGCGCAACATCGCGGTTCGCATCGCGATCGCCAGGAATCTGGTGGGCGCCGGAGCTATCGAACTGGCCCATCTCGAAGAAGCCGAACGCATCCTCGGTACGCGATAGGGAGGGCGCCGATATGAGTCATGTCTTTTCGTTCAACAACAATCTCACCGGCAACCCGGTCGACCGCATCCGCGACGCGCAACACGCGCTCTCGGCCATTTCGCTGATCTTCATCCATGACAGGGCGCCCGACCTCAGCGACGATGACGCCTCGGGCATCGCCTGCCTGTTGCAGGGCATCGAATCCACGTTGCGCGCCGTGGCGGACGAACTGGACGGCGCGACCCATGGTGGCGGTCATGCCGGTTGACCGGAAACAACTGTCCCTGATCCATGTCGCCAAGACGCGCCTTGGCATGGAGGACGCGGATTATCGTGCCCTCCTGAAGCGGATGGGCGGGGTCGACAGCGCCAAGAACCTGGACTTGGCCGGCTTCCAGAGGATGATGGACGCCTTCTCCCGGCTCGGGTTTCACAGCGACTTCGCCGAACGGAACTTCGGCTCGCGGGTCGGCATGGCGTCCGCGCGCCAAGTGGCCATGATCCGCACCCTCTGGGGTCGGTTCACGGGTGGCGAGGGCGATGATGCCTCTCTCGGCAAATGGCTGGAAAAGAAGTTCAAGATCAGTTCGGTTCGCTTCATCACACGCGAGGCCGCGCAGAAGGTGATAGCCGCTCTGCTGGCGATGTGCGAGAGAGTCGGCAAGTAGGTGCGGGCCGGACATGGTTCCGGCCCTTCCCTTGCTCTCGCGGAAACTGTTCCGAGTATCCAGGCATGTCAAGACGGAATAGTATCCGTCTATGCAAGAGACGGACGACATTATCAGGACTTTTCCGCCTTTCTACGCCACCATCGCGAGGGTGGCGGGTATTGACGCGGCACTTACGATCGCGAAGGCTTGGGGCGGCACGATGCGTTACATCCCGCGTGCGCCGAACGCCAAGTCGCCCTGGACCAAGCTGGTCGGGCAGGACGCGGCGGCGCGGATCATCGCCGCGATCGGCGCCGGCCCCGACTATCGCTACATTCCCGTTGCGCCGGCCCCGCTGAAGAAGCTGGCGATCCTTCGCCATGACGGTCCCGCTCGGCAGACCGCGATGGCCCTTGGATGCACCGACCGCTATGTCCGCATGGTTCGGAACGCCGGCCGATCGCCCGCCCAGACGCACCCCACCCGCCCGAATGCCGATTGCCGCCCCTCTAACGGGGGTTTAACGGGGGGGTCTCCGGATTTCGGCTACCTGCCCACCACCCAATCGCCGAAGGGCCTCAGCGGCCCGCGAAACGGCTTCACGTCACAGGAGGTTTCATGCAAGCGTCCAGTCCCGTCCAAGTGCTGACCTTCACCGCCTCGGGCGCCATCCTGCCGGCGCGCTGCGTCGGTCTGGACGGCGCGCAGGCGGCCGTCCAGGGCCAGAAGGTGGCGGGCGTCTCGGACGCCGCGGCGGCCGATGGCCAGGCGGTTCCCGTGGTGCTGTCGGGCACCGCGATCGTCGAGGCCGGCGCCGCGATCGTCCTGGGCGACAGCCTGATCGCCGACGCCCAGGGCCGCGCCGTTCCGGCGTCCGGCCCCCTGGCGATTTCGGCCGGCGCCGTGGCGATGACCTCGGGCGCGGCCAACGGCTTGGTGATCGAGGGCGCCGACGCGCCCGAATTCGTGTTCGCCGACGCCATGGCCCCGGCGGCCGGGGCCGGCGCCCTGATCGAAGTCCTGCTGCGCCGCTGACGGCGCCCGCACCGAAGAGGTTCACCATCATGCCAATGACCACGTCCCAGGCCCGAGTCGTCGATCCCGTTCTGACCAACCACGCCCAGGGCTATCGGCAGCCCGAGTTCGTCGGGTCCGTGCTGTTCCCCCGCGTCGACGTGCTGGTGCGCGGCGGCAAGGTCGTCGAGTTCGGAACGGAAGCCTTCCGCCGCTTCAACGCCCGCCGTGCGCCCGGCGCCGACGTGCGCGTGATCAGCCTGGGTTACGAAGGCAAGCCCTACGAGCTGGTCCAGGACACGCTCGACGCCAAGGTGCCGCGCGAGCACCTTGAGGACGCCGCGCAGGTGCCGGGGCTCGATCTGGGTATGCGCGCCACCAGCGTGGTGATGCGCTCGCTGGCCCTCGGGCTGGAGTTCGAACAAGCCGCCCTCGCCACCGATCCGGCCAACTTCCCCAATTCGCACAAGGTGGCGCCGGCCGGCGCCGAGAAGTGGACCGATCCCGACAGCGATCCCATCGCCATGGTCGAGGCGGGCAAGGCGGCGGTGCGCGGCTCGACGGGCGTCTATCCGAACGCCATGGTGCTCGGCCCGCCGGCCTACGAGGCGATCAAAATCCATCCCAAGGTGCTGGAGCGCTTCAAGGGCATCACGGCCGACAGCGTCACGCCCGAGATGCTGGCGCGGCTGTTCGACCTGAAGAAGGTGGCGGTGGGCTTGGCCGTCGAGGCGGCCGAGGCCGGCGGCTTCAGCGACGTGTGGGGGCCGCATGCGGTGCTCGGCTACGCGCCCGACGCGCCCACCGGGCAGGAGGAACCGAGCTTCGCCTACACCTACACCCTGAAAGGGCACCCCTTCGTCGAGGCGCCCTATTGGAACCAGGACAAACGGTCCTGGCTGTACGGGGTGACCTACGAGCGGCGCCCGGTGCTGACCGGCATCACTGCCGGCTATCTGATTCAGGGCGCGGCGTGATGACCATGCAGCCCATCGAAATCTTCAAGGTCGGCACGCACACCAGCATGAGCGGCCATCCCTTCACCTTCACGGCGGAGGATTTGGCCAAGGTTGCGGCGGCCTATGCCCCGGACGCGCACAAGGCGCCGCTGGTGATCGGACATCCCAAGCTCGACGATCCCGCCTACGGGTGGGTCGAGAGTTTGGAGGTTCGCGGCGGCTCGCTGTGGGCCGAGGTGGATGGCCTCGATCCCGACCTGGTCGAGGCGATCAAGGCGGGGCGGTACAAGAACGTCTCGGCCGCGTTCTATGCGCCCGACGACGCCAACAACCCGGCGCCCGGCGCGATGTACCTTCGGCATGTCGGATTCCTCGGCGCGACGGCGCCGGCCCTCAAGGGGCTGAAGCCCGTCGCCTTCGCCGACGACGGCCGCGCCGCGCTGGTGTTCGGCGAGATCGACGCGTCGGCCCGCGAACGGAGCCTGGGCGAGCGCGAGCGGTCCATCCGGCGCCGAGAGACGGAACTGGAACTGGACGGCCTGATCCGCCAAGGCCGGGTGCTGCCCTGCCATCGCGAGCGCCTGCTGGCCTTCAGCGAAGCCCTGTCGGACACCACGCGCTTGGCCTTCTCCGAGCACGGCGAAACGGTCGAGGGCGGGGTGCGGGAGATGTTCCTGGACTATCTGCGGGCCTGTCCGCCCGTGGTGATGTTCGGCGAGATGCCGGGCATCCGGGACAAGCTGCCGGGCCTGGACGATGATGCGGCGCCGGCCGGCGCCAACCTGCCCAAGGGCTATGCCGTGGATTCCGGCCGGGCGGACCTGCATCGGCGGGCCGTCGCGTACCAGCACGAGCATGGGACGGATTACCGGACGGCGGTGATCGCGGTGAGTGGAAGGTGACAAAGTGGTCGCCAGTGACAGGCCCACTGGCGACGATCACCGCCCTTGTGATGCGGGCCTGTCGCTCGGCGCGGTGACCACTCGGAAGATGAAGAGTATGGTCCCCCGCACGAGCCACCTCGCCCGGCAATCGGCCATCGGTTTGCGGCCCGACCGACGCCTGCGAAAGCCAATGTACTCATCCGTGAAACCGGGCGCCAGACCGTTCCGATCCGATTCCGCCCCGTTCAAATCGGTTCTTGATCGCTCCCCGTCATTTCCTTACCATCGGTTGCCCAGGAATGCCCATTCCTGCCCATTTTCCCGTCGACGCCCCACAGGCTTGCACGTCAAGCGGGGCGCCACATTCCGGGATAATTCCATCCAGTCCAGATTAATTACCCCCCACCCATCGGCGCCGAAATCGGCGAATCCCCCCCCTGTGCGGGGTGATGCCAACCTGTCTCTCTGGCGGACTCAGGCAGCGACCATTCATATGATCATTGGAGCAGCCCTCTATGGACTTTCCATCGCCAAGGCCGTCATAAACCTTGCATCGCACGCTCGGAAACTTGTCGATCCCCCGCGACGAAGACGCCTTCAGTGCCATGTCCCCTTCGCTGGCCTTCGAGGGGCGTCACCTTAAGTCAGCGCGTATGCGCCTTCGCGGGGATGACGGGAGAATTGGCGGGTGCGGTCATTTTTCCGCAGCCTGTTAGCGGGGATTCACGCCCGCTTCAAATCCGCCATCGTCCGTTCGCGGAAGCGTTCGGCTTCGACGACCAGGCTTTGCACCTTGT